>JAEKLK010000125.1 GCA_019509895.1 Betaproteobacteria bacterium
AGCGCGCGAGCGACGCGCGTTCGACGCCGCGCTCGCCGCGCTCGAGCGCGCCGGCGAGGTGCACGAGAACCGCGCCGGCGCGCTGCTGGTGGCGCGGCGCATCTCGCTCGTCGCCGGCCGCGTCGAGGGCCATGCCGATGGCCACGGCTTCCTGGTGCCGGACGAGGGCGGCGCCTCGATCTATCTGCCGCCGCACGAGATGCGCAGCCTCATGCACGGCGATCGCGCCGCGGTGCGGGTCACCGGCGCGGACAGCCGCGGCCGCCCGGTCGGCGCGCTGGTTGACGTGCTCGAGCGCGCGAAGCGCCGCATTGTCGGCCGGCTGCACGACGAGCGCGGCGTGCTGCTGCTCGTGCCGGAGGACCGGCGCATCGCCCACGACATCCTGGTGCCGCCGGGCGAGGCGGGCCGTGCAAAGCCGGGCGAAGTCGTGACCATCGAACTCCTCCAGCCACCGGCGCAGCATGCGCAGCCGATCGGGCGCATCGCCGAGGTGCTCGGGCACTACGCCGATCCGGGCATGGAGATCGAGATCGCGTTGCGCAAATTTGACTTGCCGCACCGCTTCTCGCGCGCCTCGCTGGCGCTCGCCAAATCACTTCCGGACGAGGTTCGTGCGGACGATATTCGCGGCCGGCGCGACCTGCGCGCGCTCGAGTTCGTCACCATCGATGGCGAGACCGCGAAGGACTTCGACGACGCGGTCTACTGCACGCGCGAGAAGGCCGGCTTTCGTCTCTGGGTCGCCATCGCGGATGTCAGCCACTACGTGAAGCACGCCGATGCGCTCGACCTCGAGGCGCGCGAGCGCGGCACCTCGGTCTATTTTCCGCGCCGCGTAATCCCGATGCTGCCGGAAAAGCTCTCGAACGGCATCTGCTCGCTCAACCCGGATGTCGATCGGCTGGCGGTCGTGTGCGAGGTGGCGATCTCCCGGGACGGCGAGCTCGGCCGTTACGAGTTCTATCCGGCGGTGTTCCGCTCGCATGCGCGGCTTACCTACACGAAGGTCTGGGCCGACCTGCAGAGCGGCCGGCCGAGCGAGCACCTGGCCCGGCTCTACGAGCTCTTCAAGGTGCTCTTTGCCAGCCGCAGCCGGCGCGGCGCCATCGATTTCGAGACCGTCGAGACGAAGATGATGTTCGACGCGAAGGGCAAGATCGAGCGCATCGTGCCCGAGACAAGGAACGACGCGCATCGCATCATCGAAGAGTGCATGCTGGCGGCGAACGTTTGTGCCGGCCAGTTCGTCGCTTCGCGCAAGCAACCGGTGCTCTACCGCGTGCACGACGTACCGTCTGAAGAAAAGGTCGCCGCCTTGCGCGCCTTCCTCGCCGAGCTCGGGCTGCAGCTTCCGGGTGGCGAGGTGCCGCAGCCACGCGACTACGCCGCCCTACTGGAAAAAATACGCGAGCGGCCGGACTTCACGCTTCTGCAGACGGTGCTCCTGCGCTCGCTCAAGCAGGCCGTCTATACGCCGGAGAACGTCGGCCATTTCGGCCTCGCCTACGAGGCCTATGTGCACTTCACTTCGCCCATTCGCCGCTATCCCGATCTGCTGGTGCATCGCGCCATCAAGGCGCTGCTCGCGGGCAAGCGCTACGACGCCGGCCTCGACTGGCAAGAGCTCGGGCGCCACTGCTCCGAGACCGAACGGCGCGCGGACGACGCGAGCCGCGACGTCGAGAGCTGGCTCAAGTGCTATTACATGCGAGAGCATGTCGGCGAGACCTTCGCCGGCACGATCACCGGCGTCGTGCCCTTCGGCCTGTTCGTCACCCTCGACGATTACTTCGTCGACGGGCTGGTGCACATCTCGGAGCTCGGCCGCGATTACTTCCAGTATGACGGCGCGCGGCACCTACTCTACGGCGAGCGCACGCACAAACGCTTTCGCCTCACCGACCGCATGAGCGTGCGCCTGGTGCGCGTCGACGTCGACCAGCGCAAGATCGACCTCGTGCCCGCCGAGCCACGCAAGTAGGTTCCCGTGAGCCGCGAGCCCGAGCCCCGGGTGGTCTTCGGTTTCCACGCGGTCCTGGCGCGGCTGCGCGCCGACCCGAAGTCGGTGCTGGAGATTTTTCTCGACGAGACGCGTAACGACGCGCGGGTGCGCGACCTCATCACGGTCGCCGAGCGCTCAGGCGTGCGCCTGATGCGTGTGCCGACCAAGCGGCTCGACGGCTTCTACGGCGGCGGCCGCCATCAGGGCGTGGTGGCGCGCGTGGCGCTGAAGTCGCTGGGCCAGACGCTCGATGACGTGCTCGAGGGCGTCGAGCAGCCACTCGTCCTGGTGCTCGACGGCGTTACCGACCCGCACAACGTCGGTGCCTGCCTGCGGGTCGCTAACGCCGCCGGCGCTCACGCGGTCGTCGCACCCAAGGATCGTGCCGCCGGCATCACCCCGGCGGTGTCCAAGGTGGCGAGCGGCGCCGCCGAAGCAACGCCGTACCTGATGGTCACGAACCTTGCGCGAACCCTGCGCGAGTTGAAGGAGCGCGAGGTTTGGATCGTCGGCGCCGACGAGCGTGCCCCCCAGTCGCTCTACAACGCCGACCTGCCGCCAGCGATCGCCTGGGTTCTCGGGGCAGAAGGCGAAGGCATGCGCCGCCTGACGCGCGAGAACTGCGATCTGCTGGTGCGCATCCCGATGGCGGGCCAGGTCCAAAGCCTGAACGTCTCGGTCAGCGCCGGCATCTGCCTGTTCGAATCAGTGCGCCGCCGCGAGGCACATCGCCGTTTGTCCGATTCATGAGCGCTGCAAATGAATGGCGCACCAAGTCGAATGGATCGACGATAGACGCGGAGTAGCGTTGAGTCCGGGCCGAAACCCGCCGAGGAGGAGCGAGTACGAGCCCGTTTCACCGGCTTCACAAAAGAAACCTCGCACAACCATCACATCTTGGTGCCGCGCAACGCGGCAGGAGGGAAAGCATGACTTCGTCTAACGTATCGAAGCAGAAAGTGCTCGGAGCAGCCGTCGCGCTTGCGCTGAGCGGCGTTGCCGCGATCCCCACGCTTGCGTGGGCGGACGCGGTGAACAAGAACTGCCCGGAAGAAAGCGTGTACTACAACCCGTCCAACGGCGAGGACATCATCGTGCCGAAGGGCTTCAAGGTCGAGGCGTTCATCACCGGCCTCAACTTCCCCACCGATATCGCCTTCGTCGGCAACAAGGACAACTTCAAGGCGTACGTGCTGGAGTCCGGCACCGGGCTACCGGGGAAATGCAATAACCGCGTTGGCTATGCCGGCGATGCGACCGGGTTCGGAGCGACCAATCCTTTCACGCCCGACATCCTCGTATTCAATGACGATGGTAAGCGGATCGGCGGTCCGATCGGCAAGTCCACCGCGAGTGGCGGCGGCTTCCAGGCCGACGGTCCGGCGATCGGCCTCGCGTTCCAGCACGATTTCCAAGGCGGCACGCTGTTCGCGACCGATTCCAATCAGGGCGCACGCGGTGCCCCGGGGCGCGGCAACAACACCTCGCGCGTAGTGCGGGTCGATCTGGCAGCGAACACCGTCTCGACCGTGATCCGCGGCCTGCCGACGGGTGACCATCCCACGGAGCAGCTCCTCGTCAAGGACGGCTGGCTCTACTGGTCGCAAGGCTCGGCGACGAACTCCGGTGTTACAGGGCATGACAACGGCGGTGGCGGTAACCAGCACGAAATCGCATGCCAGCAGATAACCCTGTCGCAAAACACCTGGCGCGCTGTGAGCGATGGCCACGTGTCGAGCGGTTACTCCAATCACGGGGTGGCCCGTCCAGGCGCAGTGATACGGCCGTTTGAGGACGCTACCAGCAGGGGCATGTGCACGGGAGCGATCCTGCGCGCGAAGATCTCCGACCCGCAGAACACCATCGAACCGGTGGCGTGGGGCTTCCGCAACCCTTACGGGATCCGTTTCTCGCCAGCTGACCACCCGCTCAAAGGCGAGCTGATGTATACGGAGAACGGCGAAGACGAACGCGGCGCGCGGCCCACCAATAATTCGCCCGATCGGCTGGGCATTGCCCGGCAGAATCCGGACGGCACGCCGGAATGGCATGGCTGGCCCGACCGCTTCGGCTTCCTCGACGCCAGCCAGTCGGTGTTTAACCCGAAGGGCAGCCCGGCGGACGACGATCCGTCGCTCGCCAATAAGCCGGTGAAGCCGGTGCTTGCCTTCTTTCCGCAGCAGCCGGTCGCTCCGCTAGCGCTCGAGCCCGCAGATGTGGCAGCAGTGGGGCTGGATTTCGTGCCGAACTCCTTTGTCGGCGGCGTCGTGAAGAAGCACGCCGTGCTCGTGTCGCGCGAAGGCGACTTTGGCTTCTCCGCCGCGAATGGCGACCCGGAGGCCGGTCATGATGTCGAGCTCGTCAACTTCACCAGCCAGGGCAATCCGTCCGAGATGAAGCAGCAGCGCTTCGCCTTCAATTGCGGCGGAGAGAAGAAGTGGGATCCCGATGGCTCGCCGCGCTGCAATGGCGAGACCGAGCAAGCGTTTGCCGC
>JAEKLK010000126.1 GCA_019509895.1 Betaproteobacteria bacterium
GGGGCGAACGAGATCATCGCCGCGCAGGACATCGCCAAGTCGCCGGCCGACGGCTACAACTGGCTGCTCGCCTCGGACGCCGTGTACTCGCTCAACCCGTATCTCTACAGCAAGCTGCCGTACGACCCGGCCAAGGACTTCGCTCCTGTCGCGCGCGTGGTCACCGCCAACCTGATGCTGGTCGTGCGTCCTGATTTCCCGGCGGCGAGCGTGCGCGAGTTCATCGACTATGCGAAGAAGAACCCCGGCAAGCTGAACTACGGCACGGTCGGTGCCGGCGGCGTCAACCATCTCGCCATGGCGTGGTTCAACACGCTGAACGGCCTCGAGATGCAGCCGGTGCACTACAAAGGGCTGGTGAACGGGCTGCAGGACGTCATGACCAGCCGCCTCGACGTGATGTTCGCCGTGATCGGCGGCGCCGCGCCGCATCTCAAGGCCGGCAAGATGAAGGGACTCGCCGTCTCGGGGGCGCAACGCCATCCGCTGATCCCGGAGGTGCCGACCTTCGCCGAGGCGGGACTGCGCGACTTCGACGCCTCGTTCTATTTCGCGCTCGCCGCGCCCGCGGGCACGCCGCGCGACATCGTCTCCAAGTTCGCCGCCGAGTCGACGAAGATCGTCCACACGGCGGACTTCCGGGAGCGACTGACGCAGCTTGGCTTCGAGCCGGTCGGCGAGACGCCCGAGCAGTTCGCGGCGTTCCTCAAGCGCGATCGCGAATTCGCGCAGAAGAAAGTGCAGGCGTCGGGCGCGAAGCTCGACTGATCCGGTGCGCGTGCTCCGCTGCATTGCGGCCGTCGCGCTGCTGCTGGCGGCTGCGGGCGCGGTGTTCGTCTATTCCGGCGTCTACGACGTCTCGGCGACCGACCAGCATCTTTTTCCGACCTACTGGACGATCCGCGCGACGATGGAGCGCTCGGTGGCCGTGCGCGCGCGTCGCGTCGAAGTGCCGCCGCTGGACGACGTGCGCGTGCGCCGCGGTGTCGGGCTCTACCGCGAGCACTGCCTGCGCTGCCACGGCGCGCCCGGCGTCGCGCCGGAGCCGTTCGCGCTCGGCATGACGCCCGTGCCAGAGAACCTCGCGTATGTCGCGAAAACCTGGAGCGCGGCCGAGGTCTACTGGACGGTGCGCAACGGCCTCAAGATGACCGCGATGCCGGCCTGGCAGTACCGCCTCGGAGACGACGCGATGTGGGACGTCGTGGCCTTCGTGAAGCAGCTGCCGTCGCTCTCGCCGGAGGAGTACGAGGCGATGCGCGAATTGGGCCCACCCGAGCGCGAGCGGCAGCCGGGCGCCGGCGACGCCCGGCGCGGGCGCCAGGCGATCCAGCAATACGCGTGCGTGACCTGCCACGCGATTCCGGGCGTGGTCGGCTCGCAGGCGCCGGTCGGACCTTCGCTCGCGCGCATCGCTACGCGCGGCTTCATCGCCGGCGTGCTTCCGAACAGCGCCGAGAACATGGAGCTCTGGCTGATCGCGCCGCAGGACGTCAAGCCGGGCACCGCGATGCCCGACCTCGACATGAGCCCGCACGATGCGAAAGACATTGCCGCCTACCTGGCGACGCTGAACTAGAATCGCCCGCTCGGATGCGACCTCCCTTCCGTGCCGATCAGGTCGGCAGCCTGCTGCGTCCCGAGCGATTGAAACAGGCGCGCGAGAAGTATCTCGGGCCGCAGACGCCCACCAGCGCCATCGGCCCGCACGACAGCGTGGAGCTGCGCCAGGTGGAGGACGAGTGCATCCGCGAGATCGTCGCGATGCAGGAAGCAATCGGCCTGCAGGCCGTTACGGACGGTGAATTCCGGCGCCGCAGCTGGTGGCTGGAGCTGATCCTGGGTTGGGAAGGGTTCGAGGCCGACCGCACCGGCGCCGCGAAGCTCAAATGGCGCAACGAATCCGGCGTCACGCAGGGATTCTCGGATCTCAACATCACCGCGCCGATCCGCTGGCGGCCAAGCAGCGTGGTGCGCGCCTTCGAATTCCTGAAAGCCAATACGCGCTCGCTGCCGAAGGTCACCATGCCGGCGCCCAATTGCGTTCATTACTACACCGGCGGCAAGCTCGGCTTCTACGGCAAGGACCGCGATCGCTTTTGGGCCGATCTCGTCGCGGCCTACCGGCAGGAGCTGAAAGCGCTCGTCGACGCCGGTGCGCGCTACATCCAGCTCGACGATACGAGCATCGCCTTCATCTGCGATCCGCAGCATCGCGAGTACGTCCGCTCGTGGGGCGAAGACCCGATGCAGCTGCTCGAGACCTATGCGCAGAAGATCAACGAGACGCTCGCCGGCCTGCCGGCCGACGTGACCATCGCGCTGCACCAGTGCCGCGGCAATCGCGAAGGCAACTGGGCGGCGGAGGGCGGCTACGATCCGGTGGCGGAGGTGCTGTTGAACCGCATCAACGTAGCCGGCTACTTCCTCGAGTACGACACGGCGCGCGCCGGCGGCTTCGAGCCGCTGCGCTATTTGCCCAAGGGGAAGCGCGTCGCTCTGGGGCTGGTCTCGAGCAAGAGCCCTCGCGTGGAGAGCGCCGATGAGCTGCTGGGTCGCATCGACCAGGCGGCGAAGGCGGCGCCGCTCGAGCAGCTCGCGCTCAGCCCGCAGTGCGGCTTCGCCAGCTCGATCAAGGGCAATCCGCTCGGCGAAGCGGAGCAGCGCGCCAAGCTTGCGCGCATCGTCGAAGTTGCCCACAAGGTCTGGGGCGGCACATGACAAATCGCCGTAATTTTTTTGTTGCCAGCCTGCTTGCGTTGGCGCTGTGGGCGAGTGCATGCCAAGCCCAGAGCTGGCCGCAGCGGCCGATGCGGCTCATCGTGCCGTTCGCGCCCGGAGGCACCACCGATGCGCTCGGGCGGGTCTTCGCGCATGCGCTTGGCGACCGCCTCGGGCAGCAGGTGGTGGTCGAGAACCGGCCGGGCGGCGGCGGCACGCTCGGCGCCGAATCGGCGGCGCGCGCGACGCCGGATGGGTACACGCTGCTTCTCGGCTCGGCCGAGGCGTTCGGCATGACCGAGGGCATGCGCAAGCGGCTCCCCTATGACCCGGACCGCGACCTGGTGCCGGTCGTGATGGTGGCGCGCGCGCCGAACGTGTTCATCGTCCATCCGTCCGTGCCGGCGGCGAGCGTCAAGGAGCTGGTCGCCTACGCAAAGGCGAATCCCGGCAAGCTGCGCTATGGCTCGCCCGGCGTCGGCTCGAATCCGCACCTCATCGGCGAGCTCTTCGGCCATCGCTTCAACATCCAGCTCGTCCATGTGCCGTACAAGGGCGGCGGCGCCGGCATCGCCGACGTGGTTTCCGGCCAGATCGAGATGCTGGTCACCGGCATCGCCACTGCGGCGGCGCGCATCAAGGCGGGGCAGGTGCGGCCCATCGTCAACACCGGCGCGGCGCGCTCGCCGCTCATTCCGGAGGTGCCGGTGATGGCCGAAGCGGGCGTCAACGACTTCGTGCTCGGCGCGCTGTTCGGCGTTTTCGTGCCGGCCGGCACGCCGCGCGAGCCGATCGAGCGCCTGCTGCGAGACATCCCGGTGGTGACGCGCTCGCCGGATTTCGCCAAGCGCGTGATCGATGTCGGGCAGGAAGTCACCGAGCCGCTCGCCGGCGAGGCGTTCGCGCGCGTGATGCGCGCAGAAGCGGCGCGCTGGCGCGAGCTCGCCACCATGGCAGGAGTAAAAGAGGAATGACCCAGTCCAAGCCCGAGCGCAAGCTCGACATCTTTCCGCACATCTTTCCGGTCGAATTCTTCGAGCGGATGAAGAAGATCGCCGAGAGCAATCCGGGTCTCGCGGCGGCGCTCAAGCGCTGGATGCACATCCCGGTGCTGTGGGACCTGGACAAGCGCATCAAGATGATGAAGCGCTGGCCGGGCTACCAGCAGGTGCTGACGCTCTCGATGCCGGCGATCGAGTTCCTTGGCACGCCGGACGAGACACCCGAGCTCGCGCGCCTGGCAAACGACGGCATGGCCGACATCGTGCGCCAGCATCCCGAGCTCTTTCCCTGCTTCGTCGCCTCGCTGCCGATGAACAATGTCGAGGCGTCGCTCGCCGAGATCGACCGCGCCATCGGCGAGCTTGGCGCGAAAGGCATCCAGATCTTCACCAACGTGAACGGGCGGCCGCTGGACGAGCCGGAGTTCTTTCCGATCTTCGAGCGCATGTCGAAGAAGTACGACCTGCCGATCTGGGTGCATCCCTCGCGCACAGCGAAATGGCCGGACTATCCGACCGAGCAGAAGTCCAAGTACGAGATGTGGTGGCTTTTCGGCTGGCCGTATGAAACGAGCGTCTTCATGGGCCGCCTGGTGTTTTCCGGGATGTTCGACAAGCTGCCGAAGCTGAAGATCATCACGCACCACTTGGGTGCGATGGTGCCGTTTCTCGCCAATCGCGTCGGCTACGGCATGGATCAATTCGGCGCGCGCACCTCCGACGAGGACTACGAGGGACTGCGCAAGCGCATGAAAAAGCGGCCGGT
>JAEKLK010000127.1 GCA_019509895.1 Betaproteobacteria bacterium
TTAGTGCTGCGCGGCTGCTGGCGCGGGACGCGCCGGCAGCAGGCAATCAGGAAAGCAGACGTCCTTGACCCGGGGCCGTCGTCAAATCAGCTTCCGGATATTCCGGACTACCGCGGAAGCACATGACGATGTTCAGATCCGGGAGCGGATGCATACCGCGCGGCAGGGCCCTATGACGCGACAGCCAAACGAGCTGATAGGCCGAGGCGAGCTGCTCTAGGATCGGACTGCCGACAACCTGGTCGCCGAACGGGTCGATGAACTTGACGTCCTTCATACGTCCCTTTAATGCAGCTCGAGAAGCATGCTCGCAAGTTAGCGTCCCTCCTGCGCTACGTGCAATAGCCCTTTGGCACCCAACAATCGCTTCGCCGTAAGCGCGGGCTTAGTTTCAAGCGCGATTGATGAAGTTTTGTCAGTCTTTAAGCGGCGGACCGCCAAGCTATTGAAGCTGGTAGCCGGACTCCTTGATCACCGGCCCCCAATGCGCCAACGCCGATTGAACCCACTCGCGTAATCCTGCCGGTGTGGTGTGTGCGGCTTCCAGGCCGAGCTGGCCGAAGCGCTCCTTCACTTCCGGCGCGTCGAGCGCGCTCTTCACGGCGGCGTTGAAGCGCTGCACGAAATCGTTGGGCAGGTTGGCCGGGCCGAAGAAGGCGAGCCACGGGTTCTTGTCGATGCCCATCAGGCCGAGCTCCTGGAAGGTCGGGATCTCGGGCGCCGACTTGGCGCGCTGGGTGCCGGAGACTGCGAGGACTTTGATGCGCCCGGCGCGGTGGTGGTCGATCAGTTCGGTGAGCGAGCCGAAGCCGAGCGGCACCTGGCCGCCGATCAGGTCTTGCACGAGCGGCGCGCCGCCTTTATAGGGCACGGGCTGCATGTCGATCTTCAGCGCCTTTGCGACGATCAGGCCGGCGAACTGCGGCACGCTGCCCGCGGCGGGCACGCCGAAGTTGGCTTCGCTCGGATGGGCGCGCACCCAGTCGGAAAGCTCTTTTAGATTGTTAGCACCGGTCTTAGCGCTCACCGCCATGGCGTTGAAGTACTGCGCGACGCCGGCGATCGGGGTGAAGTCCTTCAGCGGCTCGTAGCCCGGCTCCTTGAAGGTGAGCGGGATGATGACTTGCGAATGATCGATGGTGAGCATCACCATCGTGCCGTCGGGCACGGCGTTCTTGAGCGCGACGGTGGCGACCTGGCCGCCGGCGCCCGGCCGGTTGTCGACGATCACCGGACGGCCGAGCGCCTCTTTCAGCTTGTCGCTCATGATGCGCGCGACGATGTCGGTCGAGCCGCCCGGCGGGAAGCCGACCAGCATGCGGATCGGCCGCGTGTCCTGCGCCTGGGTGCTCGTGGCCAAGAGAGTGAAGGCGAGAACGAGTGCGTTCATGATTCGGTTCGCTCCATTTGCAGGGTGCGCAGGCGATCACCGAGCGTCCAGATGTCGATGTAGCGGTGGTAAAGCGGGGAGAGACCGAAGCGCACGATGTCGGGCGCGCGATAGCTCGCGACGATCTTTGCGCGCTCGAGCGCGCGCACGTACGCGTGCGCCTCGGGATGCCGGAAGGAAACGAAGCCGCCGCGGCGCGCCGGATCGCGCGGCGCGGCGAGCATCGGGCGCGGCTTCGGCAGGTCCTCGATGGTGTTGATGAGCGCGTCACCGAGCGCGCCGTGCTTGGCGAAGGCGGCTTGCGGGTCGAGGTCCTTCCATAGGTCGAGCGCCGTTTCCATGAGCGTGTTGCCGGCGACCGGCGGTGTGCCGGCGAGGTGGCGCTTGGGTCCGGGCGCCGGCTCGTACTCCGGCAGCATCGCCATCGGATCGGCGTGGCCCATCCATCCAGGGATCACGCTCTCGGCGTGCGCCTGGTGGCGCGGCGCCACGTAAAGCCAGGCGGGCGCGCCCGGTCCTCCGCACAGGTATTTGTAGCCGCAGCCGACCGCTAAGTCGACGCCCGCGGCGGCGAGGCCGACCTCCACCGCGCCGGCAGAGTGCGATGCGTCGCAGACCACGAGCGTGTCGTGGTGGTGCGCACGCGTCACCAGCGCCGCGAGGTCATGACGGTAGCTTGTGCGGTAATCGGTGTGCGTCACGAGCACCACGGCCGTGTCGGCGTCGATGCTGTCGCCGAGCGCCTTGGCGTCGTCGACACGCACGAGCGTGCCGCCAGCCATGTGGTCGCGGGCGGCGGCCCCGGCGATGTAGAGGTCGGTCGGGAAAGCGCCGTCTTCGGCGATGATCTTCTCGCGCTCGGGCCGCAGCGCGAGCGCCATGCGCAGCGCCTTATAGAGATTGATCGAGGTGCTGTCGCAGACGACCACGGAGCCCGGCTCGGCGCCGAGCACCGGCGCGAGCTTGTTCCCGAGCCTTGTCGGGCCGTCGAGCCAGTCGGCGTCGCTCCATCCACGCCGGCGCAGGCGCCGCCATTCCTCGGCCAGGCGCCCGAGGGCGCGGTGCGCGCTCATCGGCATGGCCCCGATGGAGTTGGCATCGTAGTAAAGCCATCCGGGCTCGCCCGGGGCGAATTCGTTGACGATGCGTGCGAGCGGGTCGCGTGCGTCGAGCGATTCGCACTCCGCGCGGGTCGGGCTGGCCATGACTGAGTAGCATACCGCGTGGTGCCTTCCGTACGCTTGGCCGCCGACATTGGCGGCACCTTCACCGACGTCGTCCTGCAACGCGGCCACGCGCGCTGGACGCGCAAGCTGCTCACCACGCACGAGGCGCCGGAGCGCGCGATGCTCGACGGCATCGCCGCGCTGCTGGAAGAGATGCGAGTCGCCCCTGGCGAGGTCCAGGTGCTGCTCCATGGCACGACGCTCGCCACCAATGCGTTGATCGAGCGCAAAGGCGCGCGCACCGCGTTCGTCACTACCGCCGGATTCCGCGATGTGCTCGAGATGGGCTTCGAGAAGCGCTACGAGCACTACGACTTGAACCTCGAGCTGCCGCCGCCGCTCGTGCCGCGCGAGCTGCGCTTCCCGGTTGCCGAGCGCATGAAGGCGGACGGGAGCGTGCTCGTGCCGCTGGATGAGGCGGTACTCGAGCACGTTGCGGTCCAGATCCGCGAGGCGGACATCGAATCGCTCGCCATCGGGTTCTTGCACTCTTATGCGAACGATGCGCATGAGCGGCGCGCCGCCGAGCTTCTGGCGCGCCTGCTACCGAGGGTGCCAATTACGCTGTCGAGCACCGTGTCGCCGGAGCTCCGCGAATACGAGCGCTTTTCCACCGCCGCGGCGAACGCCTATGTGCGGCCGCTCATGTCCCGGTATCTCGAGCGGCTGGAAGCCGAGATGCGCCGGCGCGGCATGAAATGCCCGCTCTACCTCATGACTTCCGGGGGCGGCCTCACCACGGTCGATGCGGCCCGGCAGTTCCCGGTGCGGCTGATCGAGTCCGGCCCGGCCGGCGGCGCCATCCTCTCCGCCGGCATCGCGCGCGACACCGGCGAGGACGAAGTGCTCTCCTTCGACATGGGCGGCACCACGGCGAAGATCTGCTTCATCGCGCAGGGGCGGCCGGAGCAATCGCGGCGCTTCGAGGTGGCGCGAATCTGGCGCAACCTCAAAGGCAGCGGTCTGCCGCTGCGCATCCCGGTGACCGAGATGGTGGAGATCGGCGCCGGCGGTGGCTCCATCGCGCGCACCGACAGCTTGGGCAAGATCGCCGTCGGGCCGCAGAGCGCGGGCAGCGAGCCGGGGCCGGTGTGCTACGGGCGCGGTGGGAGCGAGCCGACCGTGACTGATGCGGATCTGGTGATGGGGCGCATCGATCCGGACGCCTTTGCCGGTGGCACGGTGCGGCTCGATGCGAGGGCGGCGGAGCGCGCGATGGCCAAGATTCTCGGGCTGACGCCGGCCTGGGCGGCCGCCGGCATCAGCCAGATCGTCGAAGAGAATATGGCCTCCGCCGCGCGCGTGCACGCCATCGAGCGCGCGCGGCCGCTCGAGCGCTGCACGCTTATCGCCTTCGGCGGCGCGGCGCCTTTGCATGCGGCGAGCCTGGCGCGGCTGCTCGGCATCTCGCGCATCCTCATTCCGAAGGACGCAAGCGTGGGCTCGGCGGTCGGCTTCCTCCGCGCGCCGTTCGCCTACGAGCTCGCGCGCTCGCTCACGCTGCGCGACGATCGGTTCGAACCTCGCGCCGCTAATCGCCTGCTGGCGGATATGGCCGATGCGGCGCGCGCGATTGTCACGGCGGGGACGAAGGAACAGATCCAGATTCGGCGCACGGTCGAGATGCGCTATCTCGGCCAGGGCCACGAGATCGTGATGCCGCTGCCGGAAACGCAGCTCGGCGAGAGCGACGTGCCGCCGCTGCGCGAGGCGTACGAGAAGCGCTACGAAGAGCAGTTCGGGTTGCGCGTGCACGGCGTGCCGGTCGAGTTCCTCACCTGGAATTTCGCCGCAAGCGCCGCCAGCCCGCCTTGGCAGGAGCCGGAGATGCCGAAGCCGACCGCCCGGTCGCCGCGCGAGC
>JAEKLK010000128.1 GCA_019509895.1 Betaproteobacteria bacterium
CCCTTGCGACATTGCCGGGCATGAAGCTCCAGCTTGGCAATTTGAACGCGGAACTGCCCCCGCTCGAAGAAGATCTGGCCGCGCGCCTTGACGTTATTTTCGAGCGCTGCCCGCAACTTCACGGGTTCACCGTCCAGGATTCCTCGGCCCTGCCCGAGGAGCTGCGCTCACTCGCCCTCGAGCGCGCGCTGGTGGTGACGGACATCGGCGTGTACCCGTTCATCAACGCCGAGCAGTGTGAGGCGATCTACAACGAGATCGCCGTCGCGCTGCTCGACTTCATGTACGAGCGGCCGGTCGCCAAGGACGTGCTGCGCGGCCGCACGTTCGTTCGCACCCTGCACTGAGCGAAACCGGGCTCAGAGCGCGATTTTCCGCGGGCTAGAATGCCCGCGTGCCGGTCGATGCGTTTTCCAGCGCGGTCGAGCTAGCCGCGGCGGTGCGCGCGCGCCGCTGCTCGGCGCGCGAGCTGACCGAGCTCTATCTCGCGCGTATCGCGCGTTACAACCCGTCGCTGAACGCCTTGTGCACGCTCGACGAGGCGGGCGCGCTGCGCCGCGCGCGCGAGGCCGACGAAGCGCTTGCGCGCGGCGAGCTGTGGGGCCCGCTGCACGGCGTGCCCATGTCGATCAAGGACGCGCTTGAGACCGCCGGCATGCGTACCACCGGCGGGCATCCACCGCTCAAGGATTACGTCCCACAGCGCGACGCGACCGCGGTTGCCCGGCTGCGCGCTGCCGGCGCCATCCTGCTCGGCAAGAGCAACGTGCCGCCGCTCTCGGCCGATTACCGCGCCGACAATGAGATCTTCGGCCGGACCAACAACCCCTGGAATCTGGAGCGCACGCCGGGCGGCTCGACCGGCGGCGGCGCGGCCGCCGTCGCTGCCGGCCTGAGCGCTTTCGACCTCGGCAGCGACCTCGCCGGCTCCGTGCGCACGCCGGCGCATTTCTGCGGCCTCTTCGGCCTGAAGACCACGGAACGGCGCGTGCCGAATACCGGCCACATTCCCGAGGTGCCCGGCCTGCCGCGCGCGGTGCGGCACATGAACGTGCTGGGGCCGCTCGCGCGCTCGGTGGAGGACCTGGCGCTCATTACGCGCACGGTCTGCGGCCCGGACGACGCCGAATGGGACGTGCCGCCTGTGCCGTGGAACGAGCCGCCGGAGGCGGAGCTGCGCGCGCATCGCTTCGCCTGGAGCACGAGCTTCGGCGGCATACCGGTCAGCGCCGACACGCGGCAGGCGATCCAGCGCCTCGCGTCCGCCCTCGCCAGACTGGGCTGTAGCGTCGAGGAGCGCAATCCCGACGGCTTCGAGTTCGACGCGGCGTGGGAAGCGTGGGGCGAGATCGCCATCACCGAGCGTGCGGCCACCGGCGGCGAGCGCAGCCGGGAGCGGGTGGCGGCGCTCAACAAGACGCTCGGCGAGTCCTACGCCGTGGCGCGCGGCTCCGCGAAAGGCGTCCAGGCGACGGTCGCCGATTACGCCGCCGCACTGACGCGCCGCGACACGCTGATCAGCGTGCTCGAGAAATTCTTCGAGCGCTGGGATGCATTCCTGTGCCCCGTGACGGTCAGCGCTGCGATTGGCCACGTACCCTTCGGCACGCCGATCGACGTGGACGGTGCCAAGGTCCCGTATTTCATTGCCGGCACGGCGTACACCTGCCCCTTCAACCTGACCGGCCATCCGTCGGTGGTGATCCCGCTCTCGAAGAGCAGCGACGGCCTGCCGATCGGCGTGCAGCTCATAGGCGCGCGCTGGAGCGAGCCGGCGCTCCTCGCGCTCGCGGCGAAGGTGGCCCTGATCACCGGTCCATTCCAGCCACCGCCGGACTACAGAGCATGAAGATCGATTGGGACGTGCCCATTCGCATGGACGATGGGCTGGTGCTGCGCGCCGACCTATACCGCCCGGACGCCGCCGGCAAATGCCCGGCGCTTCTATCCTACGGCCCCTACGGCAAAGGCCTCGCGTTCCAGGAGGGCTACAAGAGCGCCTGGGAGATCATGGCGCGCGAGAACCCCGACGCCGTGCGCGGCACGTCCAACCGCTACCAGAACTGGGAAGTGGTCGATCCCGAGAAGTGGGTGCCAGAGGGCTACATCTGCGTCCGCGTCGACTCGCGCGGCGCCGGCCGCTCGCCCGGCTTTCTCTGCCACAACAACGCCCGCGAGACGCGCGACATCTACGAATGCATCGAATGGGCCGCGGCGCAGCCCTGGTGCAGCGGCAAGGTCGGCATGAACGGCATCTCGTATTACGCGAGCAACCAGTGGCGCGCCGCGGCAGTGCAGCCGCCGCACCTCGCGGCCATCTGCGTCTGGGAGGGCTGGAACGACCCGTATCGCGAAAGCGCGCGGCACGGCGGCATCATCTGCAGCTTCCGCAAGAACTGGCAGGACATGCAGGTGAAGACCGTGCAGCACGGCGTCGGCGAGCGTGGCAAGAAGAACCCGAACACCGGCGAGCTGGTTTGCGGGCCCGAGACGCTGAGCGAGGAAGAGCTGGCGCGAAACCGCGAAGACATGTGGCAATCGTTCCTCTCACGCGAGTGGATCGACGACTACTACGTCGAGCGCACCGCCGATCTCTCGAAGGTGAAGGTACCGCTCCTCTCGGCCGCCAATTGGGGCGGCCAGGGCCTGCACACGCGCGGCAACTTCGAAGGATTCATGCGCGCCGCCTCCAATGACAAGTGGCTGGAAGTCCACGGCGGGTCGCACTGGGCGCCGTTCTATACCGACTACGGCGTCGAGCTGCAGAAGCGCTTCTTCGGCTATTTCCTGAAGGGCGAGGGCAACGGCTGGGACACGCAGCCGCGCGTGCAGCTGCAGGTGCGCCATCCGGGTGAGAAGTTCGTCGTGCGCCACGAGCACGAATGGCCGCTCGCGCGCACGCAGTGGACGCGCTTTTATCTCGACCCGGAGGGCATGCGCCTGTCGAGCGAGGCGCCGCGATCGCCGAAGGCGCTCAGCTACGATCCGCTCGCGCCGGCGCAGGGCAACGGGCTCACCTTCTCCATGATCGTCGAAAAGGAAATGGAGATCACCGGCCCATCCGTGCTCCAGCTGTTTGCTTCGTCTGCGACCAGCGACGCCGATTTCTTCATCGTCCTGCGCGTCTTCGAGCCCTCCGGGAAGGAGCTGCTGTTCCAGGGAGCGCTCGATCCCAAGACGCCGGTCGGACAGGGCTGGCTGCGCGCCTCGCACCGCAAGGTCGACCGGTCGAAGAGCCTGCCGTACCGGCCGTGGCACACGCACGATGAGAAGCAGCCGCTCGAGCCCGGCGTGCCGGTGGAGCTCGACATCGAGATCTGGCCCACGTGCATCGTGATTCCGGCGGGATATCGGCTCGCGCTCAGCATCCGCGGACGCGATTACGAGCACGACGATGCGGCGGCGACGCTTTCGAACATGAAGAACCCGATGAAGGGCTGCGGTCCGTTCACCCACGACGATGAGACCGATCGTCCGCCCGCCATCTTCGGCGGCAAGGTGACGCTGCATTTCGACCGGCAGCCCTACGTGCTGCTGCCGGTCATTCCGGCGAAATAGGAGGAGCCATGCGAATGAAAATGGTGACTGTCACCATTTTGGGATTGCTCTGCTCGCTGCTCGCGCAGGCGCAGCCCTACCCGAGCAAGCCGATCCGCATCGTGATCCCGTTCCCGCCGGGCAATACGACCGACATCATGTCGCGGCTCATCGCGCCGAAGATGAGCGAGCGCCTAGGGCAGCCGGTGATCGTCGAGAATCGGCCGGGCGCGAGCGGCATGCTCGGTCTCGACTACGTGGCGAAAGGGGCGGCCGACGGCTACACCATCGCCTGCGTGCAGGGCGGCAACATGGTGGTGCTGCCGCACACTTCAACTACCTCGCGATAGTCGCCAATCCCGACGCGCCGTTCAAGACGATCGGCGAGATGGTGAAATACGCGAAAGCCAATCCCGGCAAGCTGACGGTCGCCACGAACGGCGAGGGCGGCTTTCCGCACCTCGCATTCGAGCATCTGCGGACCATGGCCGGCTTTACCTACACGCACGTACCGTACAAGGGCAGCGCCGCCATCGCCACGGACATCATCGGCGGCCAGGTCATGGCCGGCATCGACGGCATCACCGGCATGACGCCGCACATCAAGTCCGAGCGACTGCGGCTCCTCGCCACGACCAACAAGACGCGTCCCGCGCTCTGGCCGAATCACCCGGTGGCGGCCGAGGATGTGCCGGGCTACGACTCGGGCGGCTGGTTCGGCTATGCCGCGCCGGCGAAGACGCCGCGCGAGATGATTCTCAAGCTGAACGAGGAGATCAATCGCGCCATGCGCGCGCCGGAGGTGGCGGAAAAGCTCGAGGCCGCCGCGCTCATCATCCGTACCGAATCGCCGGAATTCTTCGCCGAGGTACTGAAGAGCGACTACGACAAGTATGGAAAGCTGGTCAAAGCGATCGGCTACGTGCCGCAATGAAGTACGAGCCTTTTGGATGGCACCACTGGGAGGACCAATTCTTCCTCTCGTACCAGTTCCGCCGCGCGCTCGGCGAGACGCAGGAGGGCGGCGGCGCGGTGAGCGAATGCTTCCAGGCGGCAAGCCGCATGAAGCCCGACCTCGAGAGCTGGCACCGTGAATGGTCGATAGTGGCGGAGAGGAACGACAGTCGCGGCGATGAAGCCGAGGCCGACGGGCATATCCGCACCGCGATGAACTGCTGGCTGCGCGCGGCCGACTACTACCGTTCCGCTGAATTCTGGCTGCTGCCGGACGATCCGCGGCGCATCGCCACATTCGACAAGTGTGAGCGCGCGAGCCAGAAATGGCTGCGCTACTTGCCCGGCGAAGTGGTCGAGATTCCGTACGAGCGCGGCGTGTCGCTGCCGGCGTACTTCATCAAGCCCAAGGGCGCGAAGCGCTGGCCGGTGCTGATCTCGTTCGGCGGCCTTGATTCGTTCAAGGACGAGCTCTGGTTCATGACCGGCCGCGGTGCCGTGCAGCGCGGCATCGCGGTGCTCATGGTCGACGGGCCGGGGCAGGGCGGCGCGCTGCGCCGGCACAAGCTGCCGACGCGTTACGACTACGAGGTGCCGGTCGCCCGCTGCATCGACTGGCTGGAGCAGCGCGCCGACGTCGATGCGAAGCGCATCGCGGTCAGCGGCTCGAGCCTCGGCGGCTATTACGCCGCGCGCGCTGGCTCCAAGGAGCACCGGCTCGCGGCCTGCATCTCGCACGGTGCCATCTGGGACGTCGAGCAGCGCTTCCGCGACCGCGGCGAGGCCCACGCCCTCGCCAACCACATGAAGTGGGTGTTCGGCGCGAAAAGCATGGCCGAGGCGATCGAGAAGGCGCAGCCGTTCAAGCTCGAGGGCGTGCTGGGCGAAATGAGCTGCCCGTACCTCGTGCTCCACGGCGGCCACGACGTGCTCGGCGTGGAGAATTCAAAGACGGTCTACGAATACGCGAAGCGGCACGGCGTCAATGTCACGCTGCGCCTTACGACCGAGGAAGAGACCGGCGCCGAGCACTGCCAGCACGACAACCCGACACTCGGCCAGGAGCTGATGGCGGACTGGCTGGCCGATGTTTTCCGCATCGACCAGCGCGAGCTGGAATTCAGCTAAGAAATCTCAAAAAAAAGCGCAGCTCGTCGTTCCCGCGAAAGCGACTCTTGCAGACTCCTTCAGGCGGTCAGCGACACGCAGGCTTCTTCGTACTTGCCGGCGCCCATGTCCTGGCCCTCGAAGATGTTGCGCTCGCGGATCCACTTGAAGGACTCGTCGAAGACTTCCTTCGTGTAGGTCTCAAAGACGATCCGCTCGCCCGGACCCCAGCGACGCGTGTCCATCATCGGGATGAAGCGCGCGGGGAATTCGCGCTCGTAGTAGTGGGTGTAGAGCTCGGGCCGCAGGTCGATGTCGCGCTGCGCCTTGCGGAGCGCGCGGAAGTACTTCCGGATGTCTTCGGGATCGGGATCGTTGTTCAGCATCGACGCCATCATGAACGTGGTGTCGATCACCTTGCGGAAGCCCATCTGCTCCAGGAAGTAGTACGGGCCGGAGAACACGGCGGCCGCGGGTACTTTGCGGTCGAAGAGCTTTTCCATCCGGGAAAAGAGAATGCCGTCGGCAAAGGAAAGCTTGATGTCGGAGAGCGGCATGTACTGCTCCAGCGCTTGCAGGGTGGAGTAGTGGCTGCCGGACTGGTGGCCGACCGAGATCGGCACGCCGCGCAGGTCCTCCGGCGTCTTGATCGATGACTCGGCCGGCACGAACACCGCCGACGGCGAGACCGAGTACGCATCGGCGTACATCTTGGCGTGGCCCTTCGACGCAGCGACGTTCACGGTCCAATGGCAGGCGCAGCTGACATTCGAGTCGCGGCCCGCCTCGATGTTCTGGTAGGCGCCGACCTTGTTAGCCGTGGCATGCGCCTGCGCCAGGTCCTGGCCCTTGAAGGCTGCGCGAAATTCGTAGTCGAGTCCCTCTGACTTGAAATAGCCCTTTTCCTCCGCCACCCACTCGTGCAGCCGGAAGTGAGGAGTTATCAAAAACTTGCCCATCTCGCGCTCCTGTTCTGAAAGGATCGTAAACATAAGCGAACGGCAGGCAATCGGTAAGTGACGTGTAGGTGGGGGCCGCGTAGCTTGAGCCGATGTCGCGCACACACGACAGGGCTGTCAGGAGCCGGATTAAACCGGCCGGGCCCGGGTGCAGGCGGCCCTTCCGTAACGTACGGGGAATAGGGTAGAGCCATGAAAATCCAGTGTCAGCTAGACCAGCAGGTGGAGTCGCTCTTCGACCGCTGCCCGGAACTCTGCGGATTTTCGGTGAGAAGCGAGAACGACGAGCTGTTCGTCTCCGACGTCGGCATCGCGCCGCGCCTCTCGGCCCAGCAGTACGGCGAGATCTATCAGGACATCGCGCGCACGCTGGCCGATGTCCTCGAGGAAGATCCGGCCGCCGAACAGCTGTTGCGCGGTCGTACCTTCGCGCGCACGCTGCACTGATTCAGCTCGCCGCGACCGCGCGGTGTCGCCGCGCGGCCACTATCGTTTTTTGACATTCGTGTAAGAAAAAACCGTTCTCGGGTTTTGGTTGTAGTGCGCTCGGGAAACGCCCGATGTCGCGCGTTCGCGCTATATCTGTAGTATTCACGGTGACACGGCACTACGTGAAGGCACTACAGATGAAAACTCTCGAGTTCAAGCCGGGCCTCCCAGACACTCTCCTCGTTCGCCTCGAGGCGGACGTCGGCGTGAAGATTCGCGCGCTCTTTGCGCGCTGCCCCACGCTGCACGGCTTTTCCGTGCAGGACCGCGCGATGCTGCCGCGGGACCTCGACCAGTCGCGTATTCCCGATGCCGATTTGTTCGTCACCGAGATCGGCGTCTTTCCGAAGCTCGACTCGCAATACGACGAAATCTACGACGAGATCACGCTCGCGATCTCGGACCTCGTGAAGGACCAGCCGCACGCGTACGACTTCCTGCGCGGCCGCACCTTCGCCCGCTCACTGCACTGATTTAGGACCCACGGGGACGGGTAGCGCTCGCCGCGGCGGCCAGGCTGAAACTGGCCGCCGTGGCTGGAGCGCCTTTCGCTTTACGCCAGCGCGTCCGTAAGGAAGGCGACGGTGCGCTCCCAGGCAAGCGCCGCCGCTTCGCCGCGATAACGGTTCGCGAAGCTCTCGTCGGCGAAGTCGTGGCCGGTTCCCGGGTAGAGGTGGATGGCGTTCGCCACGCCTGCGGCATTCAATGCCGCCTCGTACGCCGGTGCGCCGGTGTTTATCTCCGGATCGTTCTGCGCGAGATGCAGAAGGAGCCGCGCCTTGATGCGCGGCACCTCGAGCACCGGCGGCAAGGGCGCGTAGTAGGCGACCACCGCGGCAAGCTTCTCCGAGCGCGCGGCAAGCTGCAGCGCGGCCGTCCCGCCGGAGGAATAGCCGACGGCGCCGAGATTCCCCGATTCCAGGCGCGCCATCACGTCATCGACGAGCGCCAGGAGCTGACCAACCCGCGCATCGCCATCAGCAGCAGACAGATCGGGCGCGATGGCGAGGAATCCTGCCTGCGCCGCGCGCTTCGCCACGCTCTCGATGTGCGCGTCGATCCCGCGCTCACGCGGCCAGCGGCGCGAGCGCCAGCGCGGCGCCGAGCCGCACAAGGAACCGCCGTCGCTCTCGCCTCATCGGTTTCGGGTACAGTCGCGCGAAAGCTTACAACGGCGAAAGCGAACGTGACCGATAAAGCCGGCGTCGACCTGAGCCTGCAGGTCGGCAAATACGACATCCAGAAGCTGCTCGGCAAGGGGGCGACCGGCACGGTCTATCTTGCGCGCGACACCTTCACCGGCAAGGAGGTGGCGCTGAAGACCATCGAGCCCGAGGTTTTCCGCGATCCGGAATTCGGCACGGTCTACCGCACGCAGCTGCTGAACGAAGCCGCCCTCGCCGGCAAGCTGCGCCACCCGCACATCGTCGCCATTCTCGACGCGGTCGTGGGCGAGGACTCGGGCCACATCGCGATGGAGCTCGTGACCGGGGGAGATCTCTCGGCGCACGCCAAGCCCGACAAGCTCCTGCCGGTGGCCGACGTGCTGCAGATCGGCTTCAAGTGCTGCGGCGCGCTCGACTATGCGGCGAAGGAAGGCATCGTCCACCGCGACATCAAGCCGGCGAACATCATGATGGCCTCGGGCAGCGACGTGAAGATCGCCGACTTCGGCGCCGCCATCCTGAAAAAAAGCCAGATCGTGCAGACGGCGGCACTCGGCTCGCCCTACTACATGTCGCCCGAGCAGGTGCAGAGCCGAGAGCTTTCCTTCCACAGCGACATGTATTCGCTCGGCGTCGTGCTCTACGAGCTGCTGACCGGACGCAAGCCGTTCCTCGCCGGGAACCTCGAGGCGCTGATCGACAAGATCGTCAAGCTGGCGCCGCTCGCGCCCTCGGAGGTGCGCCCGGATCTGCCCAAGGCGCTCGACCCGGTCATCCTGCGCGCGCTCGCGAAGTCGCCGGCGCAGCGCTACGCGACGTGGCAGGACTTCGCCCTCGAGCTCTCGAAGCTCGGCCAGGCGGTGCAGCCGGTCGGCACCATCCCGGACAGCGAAAAGTACGTGGTACTCAAGAGCGTGCCGACGCTGGCGACGCTTTCCGACGCCGAGATCTGGGAGCTGGCGCGCGCCGGAAAATGGTCGCGTCGCGAGAAGAGCCGGACCATCGTGCGCGAGAAGGAGCGCGGCACGAGCTTTTTCTTCCTCGCTCGAGGCGAGGCGAAGGTGACGCGCGCCGGGCGCCTGCTCAACATGGTGGGCGCCGCCGAATTCTTCGGCGAGATGGCCTACATCGCCGACGGCGAGGCGCGCCATGCCACCGTCGAATCGCATACCGACGTGCTGCTCGCGGAGTTCCAGCCCGATGCGCTGCAGAAGATGAGCCTGGGCGCGCAGCTGCAGTTGATGCGCGCGCTGGTGCGCAATGTGACGGAGCGCCTGGCGCTCGCGAACACGCGCATCGCGCGCGCATGAAGGGCAAGCGCATCGCCGTACTCGAGGCGCGGCTCGGAAAGCAGCTTGCCGATCTGGTGGCGCAGAAAGGC
>JAEKLK010000129.1 GCA_019509895.1 Betaproteobacteria bacterium
GGCGTATCGACGAGGTTGTAGACGAGATCGGGATGGACGTTCAGCGCCTGGTTCGCAGGCAGCGTCCATGGCGTGGTGGTCCAGATAACGGCGAAGCCGGGCTTCTCCACCTTCGTACCGAAGGCTTTCGCCACCTTCTCGGCCTCGGTGAATGCGAAGCCGACATCGACCGCCGGATCCTTCCGGTCCTCGTATTCCACCTCGGCTTCGGCGAGCGCCGAGCCGCAATCGAAGCACCAGTTCACGGGCTTCAGACCCCGGTAGACATATCCGTTGGCGAGGATTTTTCCGAGGACGCGGATCTCGTTCGCCTCGGTCACCGGGTCCATCGTCAGGTACGGATGCTCCCAGTCGCCGAGCACACCGAGCCTCTGGAAGCCTTTCTTCTGGCTCTCGATCTGCTCGGTGGCGAAGGCGCGGCACAGGCGCTGCGTCTCTTGCGGCGGCAGGTTCTTGCCGTGCTTTTTCTCGATCTGCACCTCGATCGGCATGCCGTGGCAGTCCCAGCCCGGCACATAGGCCGCATCGAAGCCGGCGAGCGTGCGCGATTTGACGATGATGTCTTTCAGGATCTTGTTCATCGCCGTGCCGATGTGGATGTCGCCGCTCGCGTACGGCGGGCCATCGTGCAGCACGAAGCGCGGGCGTCCCTTGGCGATGGTGCGCAGCCGGCGATAGACGCCCTTCTCCTGCCATTCCTTCACCCATTGCGGCTCGCGCTTGGCGAGATCGCCGCGCATCGGGAACGGCGTTTCCGGAAGGTTGAGCGTGTCTTTGTAGTCAGCCATGTTGGGCAAAGTATTCGCGTGCCTGCGCCGCATCACGCGCGATCGCCTCGCGCAGCGCTGAGACGTCGTCGTATTTCGCTTCGTCGCGCAGCTTGCGCAGGAAGCGCACGTGCAGCCGGCGGCCGTACAGCTCACCCTGCCAGTCGAAAAGATGCACTTCAAGGAGCGGGTGCGGCACCGGGTTCACCGTCGGCCGGCGGCCGATGCTCGCCACCCCGCGCCCCAGCTCTTCCACCTCCACCACATAGATGCCGGCGAGCGGCGGCCGCTGCGCGAGCGGGATATTCGCGGTCGGGAAGCCGAGCTCCCGTCCAAGGCGAGCGCCCGGTACCACCTTGCCGGTGATCGTATAGGGACGGCCGAGCAGCCGCTCGGCGCACGCAAAATCGCCCGCCGCGAGCGCGGCGCGCACGCCGGAGCTCGAGACGCGCTCGCCGTCGAACGACACGTCCGGCATCGCCTCCAGCGCGAAATTGAACTGGCCGGCGGCGCGCTCGAGCGCGGCGAAATCCCCCTGGCGCTGCGCGCCAAAGCGAAAATCGCGGCCGACCAGCAGCCAGCGGATGCCGAGCATCCTGACCAGGATGTCCTCGATGAAGCGCGTCGCGCTCATGGCAGCAAAGCGCGCATCGAAGCGGATGAGGTGCACGCGCTCGATACCCGCGGCGGCGAGGAGCTCGAGCTTGTCGCGAAGCCGCGTGAGCCGCGCCGGCGCCCGCTCGGGCGCGAAGAATTCGCGTGGATGCGGCTCGAAGGTCAGCACGGCGGATGGCACTTGCAACTCGCGGCCCTTGGCCACCACGCGCTCGATCAGCGCCCGATGGCCGCGGTGCACGCCGTCGAAGTTGCCGATGGTCAGCGTGGCGCGGCCCCAGGCGCTCGCTCGTGAGCCGTGCGTAACCACCATGGAGTCGTTAAAATGCTGAATTATAGACGTAATCTGGTGGATGATGCGGCGCATGAAAGCCCTCGAAGAGCAGATGGCCGTGTACAGCGCGTACCACCAGGACGCGCGCAACAGGGCGACGCATTTCATCGGCGTGCCGATCATCGTGCTATCACTCTTCATCCCGCTCGCGTGGCTGCACATCGACCTCGCCGGCGTGCCGATCAGCGCCGGCATGATCCTCGCAGCCATCGTGCTCGCCTATTACCTCGCACTCGATCTCGTGCTCGGCGTCGCCATGGTGCTAGTGTTTGCGCTGCTGCTCGAGGCCGGCGAGCACATCGCCGCGCTCGGGCCGGCCGCCGGCTGGACGTGGTTCGGCGTGCTCTTCGTCGGCGGCTGGATATTGCAGCTCGTCGGCCACGTCTTCGAAGGCCGGCGCCCGGCGCTTACCGACAACCTCTTCCAGATCTTCATCGCGCCGATCTTTCTCGGCGCGGAAGTGTTCTTTGCCTTAGGCTATAAGCCAGGACTGCAGGCCGCGGTGCGCGAGCGCGCGCTGCGGCTGCGCGCCGGCTGACGTAGGCTGACCGCATCGGGGAGGACCATGAAGGCGTTGCTGGGCTTGTCGCGCGCCATTGACGCGCTGAACGAGCAGGTCGGGCGGCTCGTGTACTGGTGTGTCCTCATCACCGTGCTCGTAAGCGCCGCCAACGCGACTTCGCGCTACGCGCTCAACATAGCGTCCAACGCCTGGCTCGAGCTGCAGTGGTATCTGTTCGCGGCCGTATTCCTCCTCTGCTCCGGGTACACGCTCCTCCATAACGAGCACATCCGCATCGACGTGCTCGCCGCGCAACTCTCGCGCCGGGGCCAGGTGTGGATCGACGTTTTCGGGCTCGTAGTTTTTCTGCTGCCGATGTCGATATTCATCATGTGGCTGTCGTGGCCGATCTTCATGAACGCCTGGACGAGCGGCGAGATTTCCGGCAGCGCGGGCGGCCTCATCCGCTGGCCGGCGCGCCTGCTGGTGCCGCTGGGTTTCTTTCTGCTCAGCCTGCAGGGCATCTCCGAGCTGATCAAGCGCATCGCCTACCTGCGCGGTTTGATCGATGATCCGGTCGAGCGGCACAAGGACCCAGGCCTCGACGTAGTGCTCGAGATCGAGCGGGAGGCGAGGAAATGAGCGCCTTCCTCATCGCTTACATCGCACCGATCATGTTCTGCGGTCTGGTGGTGTTCCTGCTGTTCGGCTTTCCGGTGGCCTTCGCGCTCGCCGCGCTCGGGCTGCTCTTCGGCCTCATCGGCATCCAGCTCGGACTGCTGAACGAAGCGCTGTTCCAGGCGCTGCCGGAGCGCATCTTCGGCATCATGTCGAACGAGACGCTGCTCGCGGTGCCGTTCTTCACCTTCATGGGCCTGATCCTCGAGCGAAGCGGCATGGCGGAGGATCTGCTCGACACCATCGGCCAGCTGTTCGGCCCGATCCGGGGCGGGCTCGCCTACGCGGTGGTCTTCGTCGGCGCGCTGCTCGCTGCGACGACCGGCGTGGTCGCGGCCTCGGTCATCTCTATGGGCCTCATTTCGCTGCCGATCATGCTGCGCTACGGGTACGACCGGCGGCTTGCCAGCGGCGTGATCGCGGCTTCCGGAACGCTCGCCCAGATCATCCCGCCCTCGCTCGTGCTTATCGTGCTCGCGGACCAGCTCGGTCGCTCCGTGGGCGATATGTACGCCGGCGCCCTCATCCCGGGACTGGTCCTCACCGCCCTTTACACGCTGTACGTGCTCGGCGTTACCTTCGTCAAGCCCGACGCCGCGCCGGCGCTACCGCGCGAAGCGCGCCTGCTTCGCGGCTGGAAGCTCGCGGCGCGCGTGGTGTTCGTGCTGATCCCGCCGCTGGCGCTGATCTTCCTCGTGCTCGGCACGATCTTCATCGGCGTCGCGACCCCCACCGAAGGCGGAGCGATGGGGGCGACCGGCGCGCTGGTGCTCGCGCTCATCAATCGCCGGCTTTCCTGGTCACTCTTGCGCCAGGCGATGAACTCGACGGCGAAGCTCACCTCCTTCGTGGTGTTCATCCTGGTGGGCGCAACGGTGTTCAGCCTGACTTTCCGCGGCGTGAACGGCGACGTCTGGGTCGAGCACCTGCTCACCAGCCTGCCCGGCGGCCAGCTCGGCTTCCTCATCGTCGTCAACCTGCTCACGTTCTTCCTCGCCTTCTTCCTCGATTTCTTCGAGCTCGCGTTCATCATCGTGCCGCTGCTCGCCCCGGTCGCGGACAAGCTCGGCATCGATCTCATCTGGTTCGGCGTGCTGCTCGGCGTAAACATGCAGACTTCCTTCATGCACCCGCCGTTCGGCTTTGCGCTCTTCTATCTGCGCAGCGTCGCGCCGACCAAGGAGTACGTCGACAAGCTCACCGGCAAGCTGACCCCGCCGGTCACCACGGGACAGATCTACTGGGGCGCCGTGCCCTTCGTCGTCATCCAGGTCGTGATGGTGGCGATCGTCATCGCCTTTCCGACGTTGGTCACCTCGAGCCTGGAGAAAAGCACGGTCGATCCCTCGAAGGTGCAGATCGAGCTTCCGGCCCAGGAGGAGCAGCCATCCTCGCCGCCCGATTTCGGCGGACAGCAGCAGAAGCCGGAGGAGCCGCCTGCCGACGACCTGCAGAAGCAGTTCGGCGGCGGCTCCAAGTAGCGGCGCTTAGGACTTGCCCTTCGTGGCCGGCGCGGCGCGCGTCGCGCCGACTTTCGAGTTGAAGGCGTAATTGTC
>JAEKLK010000184.1:0-5335 GCA_019509895.1 Betaproteobacteria bacterium
CCGCGCTGGCCAAACTGCCGGCGGTCACCTATCCGTTTCCGCGCCACGACGCGCTCATCGCCCACCTGGCCGATCTGCGGCCGGAAATCGAGCGTATCGCGCGCGGTGCCCGCGCCGTGCCGGTCGCCAGCGTGAAGCTCCTCAGCCCGCTCGCCAATCCGGGAAAGATCATCGCCGCGCCGGTGAATTACAAGAAGCACCTGGAAGAAGCGCTCGCCGACAAGGGCATCCACCACGGCAACCTGGTGCAGGAAATTCACAAGGCCGGCATGTTCCTCAAGGCGCCGAGCTCGCTCGTCGGCCCCGGCGAAGGCGTGAAGCTCGTGCATACGGATCGGCGCAACGACCACGAGGTCGAGCTCGCGGTGGTGATCGGCAAGCGCTGCCGCAATGTGAAGGCGGCGGACGCCGCCGAGTCCGTCGCGGGCTACTGCATCGGCCTCGACATGACGATCCGCGGCCCGGAAGAGCGCAGCCTGCGCAAATCGCCCGACAGCTACAGCGTGCTCGGGCCCTGGCTCGTGACGCGCGACGAGATTGCCGATCCGGGCGCGCTGTCGCTCAGGATCACGGTGAACGGCGCCGTGCGCCAGGACGCGCACACCAGCGATCTCATCCTGAGCGTCGGCCAGCTTATCGAGTGGGGCAGCGCCTTCTACACGCTGCACCCGGGCGACGTGATCCTCACCGGCACGCCGCAGGGGGTCGGCCCGGTACGGCCCGGCGACGTCATGGAGGCGTCGATCGAGCGCATCGGCACGATGCGCGTCGAGGTGAAATAAAAAAAAGCCGCGGCGGCGAACCGCGGCGGCTTTTTTGGGCGCTGCGAAGTTACTTCGTCGTCGAGGACTTGTCCTTGTCCGCGTCGCTCGAAGAGCTGGACGACGGGGTGGACGAAGACGAGGACGACGGCGTGCTCGAGGAGCCCGCGCCTGCCGCGCCACCGGTGGAGCTGGAGGGCGAGGAGCTCGAGGACGAGCTCGCGCCGCCGCTCGCCGGGCTCTTGGTCGTATCGCCCGAGCTGGACGAGGAGCTCGACGGCGAGGACGAGCTCGCGCCCGGTGTCGTCGCGCCCGAGGACGACGCGCTGCCCGACGGGGAGCTCGACGGCGAGCTGGTCGTGCCGCTTGCCGAAGACGCCGAGCCGGACGGCGAAGTCGTCGAGCCCGACGGCGCGGTCGACGAGGAGCTGGAAGATTTGTCAGCGCCGCGGTCGCACGCCGTCATCAGCGATGCGCCAAGCGCCAGGGAAACAGCAACTGCGAGGGTGGAAAGTCTCATGTGGCCTCCGTGGTTGGGACGAGAAACAGTGAGCAAGGATTGGGCCTTCGTCGTGATTTCGCAACCGCGACCACGGCCCTTGGGGATTCGTTTTGCTAGTTCTTCATGGTGGGCTGCGTGTCGCCGCTCTTCGGGCCGGCGCCGTCGCCGCTATTCTGGAAATCGCGGTGCTGGTCGGCGTGCTTCGGGTCGACCTGGCCTTGAACCGGGTTGGCGCCGTCGCGTTTCTCCGCGTTTGTAGGATTTCCCGTGTTCGCCGGTGTCGTGGTCGAGCCGGCGGCCGCCGGGCTGGCCTGCGACACGCTGTCGGTTTTCGGTGACGGCGGCGTGGTGGGACGACGATCACAGCCCGCGGCGAGCGCAAGCAAGGCCGCCGCCGTGGCGAGCGTCAAGGCTTTCATAGAGTCTCCGGTATTCGCATACCGGTGGACTGCTGCAACTCCTATACCCGCAGGACGATCTTGCCGAAGTGCCGATTGGCCCGCATGTGGGCCTGGGCCGCCTCCGCATCGGCAAGGGCGAACTCCCGGTCGATGGGCAGGCGCAGCTTGCCGGCCTCGAGCGCCGGCCACAGGTCGAGCCGCATGCGCTCGGCGATCGCCTGCACTTCGTCGCGGCTGCGCGTGCGGAAAGTGACGCCGATGTACTGGATGCGGCGCAATGCGTGCAGATTGAAGTCGAATTCCGCCGTCCTTGCCGCCGGTTGCCTCCAGGACGTGCTCAGGCCAGCGCGCATCGGCAGTGTCGAGCGCGAGATCCGCGCCGTACTCCTGCAACCGGCTGCGATGCTCCGGGCGTCGCGAGGAACCGATGACCAGCCGCGCGCCCATCAGCTTCGCGATCTGCAAGCCCATCAGTCCGACGCCGGACGAGGCGCCCTGAATGAGTACGCTTTCGCCGCGCTGCAGCCTGCCGTTGCCGACAAGCGCATCGTGCATGGTGAGGAGCGCAAGCGGCAGCACGGCGGCCTCGTCCAGGCCTACGCCTTGCGGCACCGGCAGCACGCAGCTCGCGAGCGCCTGCTCGGCATAGCCGCCCGCCCCCATGCACATCACGCGCTCGCCGGTGTCGGCCCGCTCGCCCGCCCAGTCCATGCCCGGAATCGTGCCCTCGTCGCCCGCCGCGCGCGTGAGGTCGCGCCGGTTGAGGCCCGCGTAGCGCACGTGCACCAGCACCTCGCCGGCCTTCGGCTGCGGTTGGGAAACCTCCCGCAGTTCCAGTCCCTGTTTCGCGAATACCGCCGCTTTCATGTGTACCATCGCTCGCCACAAAACCCCGAATTTAGCGCGTGCCTCCCATGATCACCACGACCGTCGTCGGCAGCTACCCCCAGCCCAACTGGCTCATCGATCGCGGCAAGCTCGGCTCCAAGGTGCCGCGGGTGCGCGCGCCGGAGATCTGGCGCGTCGCACCGCAGTTTCTCGAGCAGGCGCAGGACGACGCGACGCTGCTCGCCATCCGCGACATGGAACTCGCCGGCATCGACATCATCACCGACGGGGAGATGCGCCGCGAGAGCTACTCCAACCGCTTCGCCACCACGCTCGAGGGCGTGGACATCGAGAACCCCGGCACCACCATCAACCGCACGGGCGTGCGCTCGGTGGTGCCGCGCATCGCCGGCCCGATCCGCCGCCGCGGCCCCGTCGAGGTGCGCGACGTCGAATTCCTGCGCGCGAACACCGAGAAGCGCATCAAGATCACGCTGCCCTGGCCGTTCACCATGGCGCAGCAGGCGCAGGACGACTATTACAAGGACGAAGAAGCGCTCGCCATGGCGTACGCCGCCGCGGTCAACGAGGAGCTGAAGGATCTGAAGCGCGCCGGCGCCGATGTGGTGCAGCTCGACGAGCCCTGGCTGCAGGCGCGCGCCGAGCGCGCCGCGCGCTACGGCGTGAAGGCGATCAACCGCGCGCTCGAAGGCATCGATGGCACGACGGTGGTGCATCTTTGCTTCGGCTATGCCGCGGCGGTGAAGGACAAGCCCTCGGGCTACTCCTTTCTCGGGCAGCTCGCCGATACGCGCGCCTCGCAGATCTCCATCGAGGCGGCGCAGCCGCACCTCGACCTCGCCGTGGTGAAGGAGCTGGCGCCCAAGAGCGTCATGGTGGGGGTGATCGACCTCAGCACCAGCGCGATCGAGACGCCGGCGCAGGTCGCCGAGCGCATTCGCGCTGCGCTGAAGCACCTGCCGGCGGAGAAGCTGGTGGTCGCGCCCGATTGCGGCATGAAGTACCTGCCGCGCGAGGTCGCATTCGGCAAGCTGGTGGCGCTCGCGCAGGGCGCCGACATCGTTCGCAAGGAGCTTTCATGAACATCCCGAAGCCGCTGCATGAGCACATCAACACGGCGTTCCCCGCGAACGTCTGTCTCGTCGGGGTTGCGCTTGCCGACGGTTATGCGCAGATCAGCCCGCGCGGCAGCACCATGGTGTACGACGACGAGCACCTCGCGCTCTGGGAGCGCGGCAAAGGCTCGACCAACGCGCAGTTGCACGACGGCACCAAAGTCACGGTGTTCCTGCGCAAGCCCGCCCTGCGCGAGTCGGGCTTGCTGCCCAAAGGCGGCATCGCTCGCTTCTACGGCATCGCCAAGGTGCACAAGTCCGGCCCGGCCTACGACAAGGTGTGGGAACGGCTCGTCACGCCGGAGAAGGAGCGCGATCCGCAGAAAAAAGGCTACGCGGTGCTGATCCGCGTCGAGCGCGCCGAAGACCTGGACGGCCAGCCGCTCAAGCTTTGATTCCGGTCCTGATCGTCGGCGGCGGCCCGGTGGGCCTTGCCACCGCCATCGAGCTCGGCTGGCGCGGCGTCCCGTGCACGCTGGTCGAACAGGGCGACGGCCAGGTGGTCGAGGCCAAGATGTTCGCCACCGGTATCCGCACGGTCGAGTTCTGCCGCCGCTGGGGCATCGCCGAGCGCGTGCGCGATTGGGGCTTTCCGCGCGATTTTCCGTTCGACAACGTGTTCGTCACGGCGCTTGCGGGCTACGAGCTTGCGCGCATGCCAATGCCCTCGCTCGCGGCAACGCCGCCGCTCGCGCAGAGCCCCGAGAACTTCGCGCACTGCCCGCAATTCATCTTCGATCCGATCCTTGCCGAGCGCGCGCGCAGCTTCCCGAGCGTGACGCTACGCTACAACACGCGCCTCGCGTCGTTCACCGAGCGCGCCAACGGCGTCGACTGCCTGCTCGAGCACGACGGTAAATCCGAGGCGCTCGAGGCGCGCTATCTCGTCGCGTGCGATGGCTTCGCGAGCGGCGTGCGCAAGGCGCTCGGCATCGAGATGCGGGGCGATGCGATGCTCAATCGCTCGGTCAACATCATGTTGCGCACCAAGTCGCTCTCCGCGCTGCATGACAAGGGCAACGCCGGGCGCTACGTGCTCATCGGCACCGAGGGCCCCTGGGCAAGCCTCACCGTGGCCGATGGCAGCGAGCGCTGGCGCCTGATGGTCTACGAGCACGACACGCTCGCGAAAATGAGCGACCCGGCCGATGCCGTGCGGCGCGCCGTGGGACTGGATTTCGCGTTCGACATACTCACGGTGGGCGTCTGGGTACGGCGCAACATGGTGGCGGAGCGCTACGGCGCAAAGCGCGTGTTTCTCGCCGGCGACGCGGTGCACGTCATGCCGCCCAACGGCGGACTCGGCATGAATACCGGCATCGGCGATGCGGTGGATCTCGGCTGGAAGCTCGCCGCGCTGCATGAAGGCTGGGGCGGCGAGTACCTGCTCGCGAGCTACGAGCCGGAGCGCCGCCCGACCGGCGTACGCGCGTGCGCCGAGGCAATGAAGAATTTCGAGCGCATCACACCACGGCGCACCTTCGCCGCCATCCACGACGACTCGCCCGAGGGGCGCGGGCTGCGAAGCGAGCTCGGAGCGAAGCTCGCGCAATCGATGCGCAATGCCTGGGACAACCCGCTCAACACGCACCTCGGCTATCGCTATGACGGCTCGCCGATCTGCATGGCGGACGGACCGCCGCCGCCCGAGCCCGCCGACTCGCGCGTCTACGTGCAGTCGAGCCATCCCGGCGGCCGTGCGCCGCA
>JAEKLK010000184.1:5387-25647 GCA_019509895.1 Betaproteobacteria bacterium
TGCGCATCGATGAGGCGAAAGTCGCGGGGCTGTACCAACGGCGGCTGGTGCTCGTTCGTCCCGATGCCCACGTGGCCAGGCGCGGCGATGCGCCGCCCACCGACGCCGGCGCGGTGCTCGATCGCGTGCGCGGCGCCCTGAGGTCGACCATTCTCGAGGAGGAAACGTCGTGAAGAAGCTCGCATTGACGCTCGCATTGTTCGCCTGGGCCGCAATCGCCTCGGCGCAGCAGGAGTTCAAGATCGGCATCGTCGCCTCGCTCTCCGGCGGCTTCGCCGCCGCGGCCAAGGACACGATGGACGGCTGGCAGGCGTGGCAGAAGGCGCATGGCCTGCCGGGCCGCAAGATCGCGCTCGAGACGCTCGACGACGAGACCAATCCAGTGAGCGCCTCGAACGCCTTTCGCCGCCTGGCGAGCGACCCGAGCGTGCAGCTCGTCTACCTCTTCATTCCCAGCAATTCGGTCATGGCGGTGAAATCGCTCGCCTCGGAGTTCAAGGTGCCGATCGTCGCCGGCGGCGCCGCCGACGCCATCGGCATCCCGGCCGATCCCTGGGTATTCAAGGTCGCGCCGGCGGTGCGCGACTTCATGACGGTGCTTTCGCAGTACGCGCAGAAGAAGGGCTACAAGCGCATTGCCTCGCTCAATTCCGCCGATGCCTTCGGCCAGGCGGAGATCAGCAACCTGAAGGAGCTCGCGCCGAAGCAGGGGCTGACGATCGTCGCCGCGGAAACCTTCAACGTCGAGGATACGAACTTCAATGCGCAGCTCACGCGCATTCGCGCCGCCAAGCCGGAGCTCATCTATAACGGCGCGAGCGGCCGCGCGGCCATCCTCACCTGGCGGGCGCTCCAGCAGATGGGGTTCAAGCAGCCGCTGGTCGTGACGCAGGCGGCAGTGAGCAAGGCGTTCTTCGATGCGATCGGCTCGGCCGAGGCGGCCGACGGGCTCCTCACACCGATGCAGACCGGCGTCTTCGGCGGCGGCGCCGCCGCCGATGTCCGGCTCTACGGCGAGATGGAAAAGGCGCTCGGGCGAACGCCCGTGTACTTCAACACCTTCGGCTTCGACGTCGGCCTGATCACCGAGCACGCGGTGAAGAACTCCGACGCGAGCCGTCAGGGCCTGCGCGATGCGCTCGAGCGCATCAAGGACCTGCCCGCGGTCAACGGCCCGGTCACGTACACGGCACAGGACCACACCGGTCAGAACTACCGGTCGATCCGCATGGGCATGCTGAAAAGCGGCAAGCCCGTGCCCGCCGACTGAGAACACCGCCGTGGATCTATCGGTCTTCGTTCAGCTCCTGCTGCCGGGGCTGACGACCGGCTGCGTCTATGCGCTGGTCGCGCTCGGCTTCGTGCTGTGCGCGAACGTCTCCGGCGTGGTCAATTTCGCGCAGGGCGAGTACGTGATGCTGGGCGGTGTGATCGGCGCCTCGCTCCTCGCGCAGGGCATGCCGCTCGCCGCCGCGATCGCCGGCGCCACCGCGGCCGGCGCGCTGCTTGGCGCGCTGCAGGAGCGCCTGACGCTCGCGCCGGTGCGCGCCGCCCCGGATTTCATCCAGATCACCATCACGCTCGGCGTGGCAGTGGTGCTGCGCGGCGTCGCGCTGATCGCCTTCGGCAAGGACCCGCTGTCGATGCCGGGATTCAGCGGCGACGGCGTGTTCGAAGTGGCCGGCGCGGTGCTGCCGGTGCAGAGCCTGTGGGTCTGGGGTGCAAGCGCCGCCCTGCTGGCCGCCGTGTTTCTCTTCCTCATGCACAGCGACGCCGGCCGCGCGGTGCGCGCCTGCGCCATCAACCGGCAGGCGGCGCGCCTGATGGGCGTGGACGCCGAGCGGCTGACGCTGCTGGTCTTCGCCCTCGCCGGCGCGAGCGCCGCGCTCGCCGGCGTGGTGGTCACGCCGATCGTGCTCGCCAACTGGGACGCCGGCATCGCCTACGGCCTGAAGGGCTTCGTCGGTGCGATCCTCGGCAACTTCCGCTCGCCGGTGGTGGCGCTCGCCGGCGGCCTCGGCATCGGCGTGCTCGAGTCGTTCGCCGCCGGCTACGTCTCGTCAGGCTACAAGGACGCCATCGTCTACGGCGTGCTGCTTGCCTATCTGCTGGCGCGCGGCGGCGTATTCGTCTTCGGCCGCGCGGCGCTGCTCTCCCGATGAAGCGGCGCGTGGCGATCGGCGCATTCCTCGTGCTCGCGCTTGCCTATCCGCTCGTGCTGCGCGGCAGCTATCCGCTCGGTATCGGCATCATCACCGGCGCGCTCGCCGCCGGCACCGTCGGCTTCGTGCTGCTGCTCGGCTATGCGCACCAGCTGGCGCTTGGTCAGGCAGGCTTCTGCATGGTCGGCGGCTACGCGAGCGCCATCCTCTGCGTGCAGCACAAGTGGGATCCGCTCCTGGCGCTCGTCGTGGGCGCCGTCGCAGCGATGCTGCTCGCCTGGGCGATCGCCGGGCCGATCCTGAAGCTGCGCGGCTTCGTGCTCGCCATGGCATCGCTCGCCCTGCATCTGATCCTCGTGGTGGTGGCGCTGGAAGCCTCCTTCACCGGCGGCGCGCTCGGCACGTACGGCCTGCCGAAGTTCGCGCTCCTTGGCGTGCCGCTATCGAGCGACCTGGCTTACTACTACGTGGTGTGGACGATCGTGCTCGCGTTCGTCGTCATCGGCCTGGCGATCGACGGCTCGAGGATCGGCCGCGCGCTGAAGGCGATCGCCGCCTCGGAGACGGCGGCGCTTTCCGCCGGCATCGACATCCGGCGCTACAAGGTGCAGATGTTCGTGCTCTCGGCCGGCATGGCGTCGGTGTGCGGCAGCCTCGCCGTGCACTATCTGCGCGCCATGGACCCGAACGTCTTCGGCTTCGCCTTCAGCCTGAACTTCATCACCGCCGTGATCGTCGGCGGCCTCGAGACCGTCTGGGGCGGGGTCGTCGGCGCAGCGCTCGTAACCGGCCTGCGCGAGCTGCTGCGCGGCCTGTCGCTGCCGCTCTGGGAAGGCGTGATCATGGGCGCGCTCACCGTGCTGGTGCTGATCGCCTTCCGGCGTGGCTTCGTCGGCTTCCTGGCTGCGCTCTACGACCGCATGGCGGGCGGCGAGGCACCGGCGCGCGTCCTGGTGAGCGAGCCGGACACGGCGGCGCTCGCGCCGCGCGGCAAGCCGGCCGAGCTCGTGCTCGCCGGCGTGTCGCGCGCGTTCGGCAACCTGCGCGCCGTGAGCAACGTCGGCTTCAGCGTCGCTGCCGGCTCGATCACCGCCCTCATCGGCCCCAACGGCGCGGGCAAGACCACGCTCTTCAATCTCGTCTGCGGCTACGAGCCGCTCGACGCCGGCAGCGTGAGCTACGACGGCCAGCGCATCGAGCAGCGGCTGCCGAACCAGATTGCCGCGCTCGGCATCGGCCGCACGTTCCAGAACCTGCAGCTCTTCGGCAACCTGAGCGTGCTCGATAACGTGATGTGCGGGCGGCACCGCTTCGTCGAGCGAGAGGCGGCCAATCGCGAGCGCGCGCGCGCCGCGCTCGCCTTCGTCGGCCTGCGCAATGCCGAGGCGCTCGCGCCCGGCGCGCTCGCCTTCGGCCACCAGCGGCTGGTCGAGATGGCGCGCGCGCTCGCGCTCGAGCCGCGGCTGCTCCTGCTCGACGAGCCGGCGTCCGGCCTGAACGATGCGGAGACCGAGCGGCTCGCGGAGCTCGTGCTGCGCATCGCCGCGCTCGGCGTCACGGTGCTCTTGGTCGAGCACGACATGCGGCTCGTCATGGGACTCGCCGATCATCTCGTGGTCATGCACCACGGCGAGAAGCTCGCCGACGGCGCGCCCGACGACGTGCGCCGCGAGCCGGCGGTGATCGATGCCTATCTCGGGATCGAAGAGCATGCTGCAGCTTGAGCGCGTCTCGAGCGGCTACGGCCGCTCACCGGTGCTGCACGAGGTGAGCCTGGAGGTAGGCGCGGGTGAAATCGTCGCGCTCGTCGGCGCCAACGGCGCCGGCAAGAGCACGCTCCTCAACACGGTCATGGGGCTCGTACGCCGCACGCAGGGCTCGATCCGTCTCGAGGGCCGCGACATCGGCGGCCTCGCCACGCCCGCCATCGTGCGCACCGGCCTCGCACAGGTGCCCGAGCGGCGGCAGCTCTTCGGCACGATGAGCGTCGAGGAGAACCTGCGCATGGGCGCTTATGCGCGCCGTGGAGACGTGGCGGGGCGCCTCGCCGCTCAGTACGCGCTCTTTCCGATCCTGGCCGAGCGGCGGCGGCAGGCGGCCGAGACACTCTCCGGCGGCGAACAGCAGATGCTCGCCATCGCGCGCGCCAACATGGCCGCGCCGCGGCTCCTGCTGCTCGACGAGCCGAGCCTGGGCCTCGCGCCCCTGATGGTTGTACGCATCATGCAGGAGGTCGCGCGCCTGCGCGCCGCCGGCGGCACGGTGCTGGTCGTCGAGCAGAACGCGCGCGCGGTGCTCGCCATCGCCGATCGTGGTTACGTCATGGAGAACGGCCGCATCACGCACAGCGCGCCCGCGGCCGCGCTACTCGCGGACCGCAGCGTCCAGGACGCTTATCTCGGCGGCGCAGGCGCGAGCTCGCGCGCCGCGGAAGCGCGCATCCGCGCGCGCCGCGCCGCAATCCTCGCGGGTCGCTAGTGGCTAGTTAATTGTGTTCGGCGCCGGCCGGCGCGCGCTGGCGCGGCTCGTAGCCCGCTTCGCGCGCCGCGGTCAGACATTCGTAATAGAGCGCGTAACTCTCGTCGGACTCGACGAGCGTGCGCCCGTCGCCACCGGTATGGCGCCACTTCCAGCGGTAGCCCTTCTTGTGCGGCACATGGAATATCTCGCAGGCCTTCATGTGCCCTTTATACAGTGGGCGCGCGCTCCGGTCGGTGGCGTCCCCCTGAATTTGCAGTAGAGGCTAGAACGACACGAGGGCGAATTTTTGCGTACGTCGTCCGAACCCGACTTCGGAGGTGTACAGATTCCCCTGACGGTCGATGGCGATGTTGTGCACCCACTTGAACTCGCCCGCCATGCGGCCGGTGCGGCCGAAGCTGCTGAGCTGGCGGCCGCTCGCGCGCTCCAGGATGTAAACGCGCCCGTTCGCGCCGTCGGCGACGTACATGTACTTCTGCTCGGCGTCGTGCGAGAGCACCATGTCCCAGACCGCGCCGTTGGCGCGCGTCAGCGGCTCGACGCGAAACTCCTGCACGAATCTGCCGGACTTCTCGAACACCTGGATGCGATTGTTCGCCCGGTCGCACACATACACCCGGCCATCGGTCGATAGCCGCACGCAATGCACCGGGTTGCCGAACTGCCGCGAGGGCGCGCTGTTCGGGTCATAGGGCGGCTGCTTGTCATCGCTCGGCGTCTCGCCGTACGCGCCCCAGTGGCGCTTGTAGGCGCCGGTGCGCGCGTCGAACACCACCACGCGCCGGTTGCCGTATCCGTCGGCGACGTAGAGCTCGCCCGCGGGCGGGTCCATCACCATGTGCGCTGGCCGGCCAAGCTGCGTGCGGCTGTTCGAGCCCTCCGATTTTCCCGCTCGCCCGATCTGCATCAGGAACTTGCCCTCGGGCGTGAACTTCAGGATCTGGTTGTCCTCGTCGGCATTGCCGGCGATCCAGACGTTGCCGTCGGGATCGATGTAGATGCCGTGCTCGGATTTCGGCCAGTCGAGCTTGCTGCCCGCCGGCGGCGCGTCCCAGCCGCGCAGGTAGTTGCCGGCCGCATCGAACTCGACCACCGCCGGCGCGGGCTTGCAGCAGCGATGCGTCACCCGACGCGGAAGGCCGGACCCTGCGCGACGCCCGAGCCCGGCGTTTGCGCGCACGCCGACAGGGCGAGCGCGAGCAACAACGGCAATGTCTTCATGGGGCCTCCCCGGCCCCGGATGCTAAACCCCTCGCCGGGGCGCCGCTACTTGCCGCCGGGCGCCGTCGGACTGCTCGGCCGCTTCGGCGCGTTGGTCGTGTCGGTCGAGCCTTCGCTCTTCTGCCCGGTCGCGCCGCCCGAGGGCGTCTGCATCGACGAGCCGGCGGACGAGCCGCCTTTCGGCGCGCTGCTGCCGCCGGCCGCGGACTGGTCGCGGTGGCAGCCAGCCAGCGCGAACGCCAGCGACGCGGCGATGATGGTCAGTGCTTTCATGGTTGCTCCTTTCGCCCCGCGCGTAGCAAGCGCCGGGCCGCAGTACCATCTCGCGCATGAAGATCACCGCCATCGATACCTGCCTGCTCAGCGTCCCGACGCCCAAGCCCATGGCGCTGCAATACCCGCAGCACAAGCTGGTGGTGGCGGAGATCGTCACCGACGAAGGCCTGCGCGGCTTGGGCTACAGCCTGGTGTTCAACGGCGGCGGCGCTGAAGCCGTCCTCACCTATCTCGACACGCGCCTGAAGCCCGCGCTGATCGGCGAGGACCCGCTCTTTGTCGAGCGCCTCTGGGAAAAGATGTTCCGTGTCGACATGGGCATCAAGAAGCAGGGCATCGCCGCCTATGCGCTCTCGGCGCTCGACATCGGCCTGTGGGACATCGCCGGCAAGGCGGCCAAGCTGCCGCTCTACAAGCTGTGGGGCGCGGTCAGCGAGCGCATCGGCGCCTACGGCAGCGGCGGCTGGGCAAAGTATTCGGTCGACGAGCTGGTGGCCGAGGCCGAGAAGTACGCGGCGCTCGGCTGCAAGTACTACAAGATGAAAATCCACCATCCCGATCCGGCCGTGAATGCGAGCCGCGTCGCAGCGGTGAAGAAAGCGCTCGGCTCCGGCGTACGCATGATGGTCGACGTCAACCAGGGCCGCGACGTCATCGGCAACCAGCAGCAGGCGCGCCTTCTCGAGGAGTTCGACCTCGTCTGGTACGAGGAGCCGGTACTCGCCGACGATTACGACAGCTACGCCGAAGTGTCGCGCTCGATCCGCATCCCTATCGCTGCCGGCGAAAACCACTACACGCGCTGGGAATTCAAGCAGCTCTTCGACCGCAAGGCCGTGCAGTACGCGATGCCGGACGTGTGCCGGGCCAACGGCTTCTCCGAGACGCTGCGCATCGGCAAACTTGCCGCCGCGAACGGCGTGGCGCTGACGCCGCACCTGATCCACGAAGTCGCCATCCACGTGGTCGGCGCCCTCTCCAACGGCTTCCTGGTGGAGTTCATGGACTGGGCGCCGCCCGATCTCTTCGTCGAGCTGCCCGAATGCAAGGACGGCGCGATCCGCATCCCGGACCGGCCGGGTCACGGTATGGCGCTCGCGCCGAAGGCCATCGACAAATACCGCTCGCGATGAGCTTTACCAAGGTCGTGCTCTTTACCGACCGCGACGGCCGCGCGCGCTGGCGCGACGAGACCATCGCGCTCGGCGAAGGCACGCCGCAGGCCCGCCTGTCGGCGCTTTTCCCCTCCGGTGGCTATCAGCTGCGCGAGAGCCCGGTGGGCTTCCGCAGCCAGTGGCACTGCACCCCCTCGCCGCAATGGGTCTTCATCGTGCGCGGCGAAATGGAGATCGGCCTGCGCGACGGCGGCACGCGGCGCTTCCGGCCGGGCGAGCACTTCTTCTCCGCCGATACGCTGCCACCCGGCGCCGCCTTCGACGCCGATCTGCACGGCCACTGGAGCGCGCAGCGCGGGTCGGAGCCGCTGGTCACGCTTTTTGTGAGGGCCTAGTTATTGCCTGCCGGAGCGTATGGCACGCACCTCCGAAGACCCCCGCAGGAAAGATGTCCCGCAACCTTTTCCCGAGCAGCACCAGGCACCGCCCGGCCACGAGAAGGACATGCAGCCGCGCCCCGATTACGGCGAGGCGACCTATCGCGGCAGCGGCAAGCTCGAAGGCAAGAAGGCGCTGATCACGGGCGGTGACAGCGGCATCGGCCGCGCGGTCGCGCTCGCCTTCGCACGCGAGGGCGCCGACGTGGCGATCGCTTACCTGCCCGAAGAGGAAGACGATGCACGCGAGACCGCGCGCATCGTGGAAGCGCAGAAGCGCCGCTGCCTCGCCATCGCCGGCGACATCCGCGATCCGCAGCATTGCCGCGCGCTGGTCACGCGCGTGGTGAAGGAGCTCGGAGCGATCGACGTGCTGGTCAACAACGCCGGCTATCAGATGACGCACCAGAGCTTCGTCGAGATGAAGCCCGAAGAGATCGACCGCGTGTTTCGCACCAATGTGTACGCGATGTTCTACCTGACGCAAGCGGCCGTGCCGCACATGAAGCCCGGTGCGACCATCGTCAACAGCGCCTCGATCCAGGCTTATCAGCCCAAGCCCTATCTCCTGCACTACGCGTCGAGCAAGGCAGCGATCGTTGCGTTCACCAAGGGCCTCTCGCAGGAGCTCGCGGAGAAAGGCATCCGCGTCAACGCGGTCGCGCCCGGCCCGGTGTGGACGCCGCTCATCCCCTCCACCATGGATGTCGAGCACTTCGGCGAGTCGACCTCGCTCAAGCGGGCGGCGCAGCCCGCCGAGATGGCGCCGATCTATGTGCTGCTCGCATGCCAGGACTCGAGCTATGTCACCGGCATGGTGTACGGCGCTACAGGCGGGCAACTGCTGCCCTAAAGGAAAAGGACTACTGGCTGCGCTCGAAGAAATCCGGCCCGTCGAAGCGCTCCCAGGCCGCACGGGCGGCGTGGCGGTTCTTGGCCCACTCGAGGCGTGAGTCGCCGCGGTTGCGCTGATATTCGCGCGCCAGCTCACGTTCCACTTCGTCGAAGCGGCGGTTCTCGTAGCGCCGTCGGCCTTCCCAGCCGGTGCGGAAGCCGGGGGAGTAGTCCTCGAACTTGTAGCCGCGCTCGTAATAGGGCTCGCGCATGTAGTTCGAACGCCAGTACGACTCTTCGACCGTCGGGTCGATCAGCTCGGCGATGCGCTTCGCGGCCACCGAGCCCGGATCTCGTTCGGCGTCGCGACTTGCCCGCCGCCGGTCCCCGCTGGGTGGGATCATCGCCGGGTTATGGGCAACACGACGCTCGTGGAATGGTGCCATTTAGCGCTCCTCTGTTTGCTCTGTCTTGGCTATTTGGACCGCTCGCCCGCAATTAGCGTGCCGCGATTTGCGTCGCCGCGGCGATCAAAAGGCCGGCCAGTCCGCCCACCAGCGTGCCGTTGATACGGATGTACTGCAGGTCGGGACCGATGTGGCGCTCGAGCTCGAGCACCAGCCGCCGCTCCTGCCAGCCCATGACCTGGTCCTCGATGAAGCGCCCGATCTTCGCGCGATGCTCCTCCACCAGCGCCGGCGCGGCCCGCAGGATCTGCTCGTCGATCCAGTTCTGGATCTCGCGGTCGGCGGCGAGCGTGCGGCCAAGCGCTTCCAGCATCGCCGTGATGCGCTGGTGCAGCGAGGCGGGCCGCCGGTCGTGCTCGGCGGCGAGCCAGGCGCGCAGCTCGTCCCAAAGGCCGCCGAGATAGGCGGCGAGCGCCGGGCTCGCGAGCGCCTCGTCGCGCAGCCGATGCACCCTGTCGCGCAGCCCCTCGTCAATCTTCAGGCGGCGCATGAAATCGGCGACATACCCGTCGAAGCGCCGGCGCAGCTCGTGGCCTTCGCTCTCGCGCACTTCGCGGATCTTCTGCACCGCCACCTCGACGATCTTCAGCGCCGCGCGCTCGTCCAGCTTGAGCTGGAAGAGATCCGACAGCCATTTGAGGAGCGGCGCGCTCTTCGCGACCTCCCCCGCGAGGTAGGCCTGCGTATCGGGCCGCGCCAGCAGCTCGTCGAGCGCCCGCAGCGCGGCATCGAGCAGCTCGTGGTGGCGCCGGTTCTCCGTGAGCACATCGAGCAGCTCGGCGGCGGCGGCCGCGACATCGGCGTTGCGCAGCCGGCGCACGATAGTTTGGGTCAGGAAATTGCGCACCCGCTCGTCATCGAAGGCCTGCAGGCCATAGACAGCGAGCCGCGTCACATAGGTCGCCACCGCTTCGGCGTTCTCGGCGCGCAGCAGCCATCGATAGAGCGTACGCGCCGGCTGGAAATCGCGGATGCGTTGCACGACCGCGGCGCCCGTGAGGAAGTTGCTCTCGATGAAGTGCGAAAGTCCGCTGGCGATGCGCGCCTTGTTGCGCGGGATGATCGCGGTGTGGGGAATGAAGCGCAGGCCGAAGGGGTGATGGAAGAGCGCCGTGACCGCGAACCAGTCGGCGATCGCGCCGACCATGGCGGCCTCGGCCGTCACGCCGACGTAGTAGAGCCAGGGATAGCGCGGCCGCAGCGCCTGCGCCGTCACGTAGATGCCACCGGCCAGCACCAGCAGTCCGGTGGCAAACCACTTCATCCGCGCAAGGCGCGCATCGCGCGCCCGCGCTTCTGCCTCTTCGCGCATCGCACCCTCCACGCAATTCGGGGACGGAGCCCGAAACGGGCACCGTCCCCGAATTAGTAGCAGATGCGCGGACGACTTACTTGGACGAGGTGCTGCCGCTGCCGGCGTCGCGCTTGTCCTTGTTCCGGTCCATGGCGTTCTCGACCTTGCTCTTCGCGGTCTTCGCGTCCTGCTTGGTCATCGCCGTCAGGTATTCGGTGCGCGAGAGCTTGCCGTCGCCGTTCTTGTCGGCTTCCTTGAAGTTCTTGGAGAGCGTCGGGTTGCCCTTGGCCTCGGCGCGGGAGATGTAGCCGTCCTTGTTCTTGTCGAGCGCGTGGAAGCCGGGGTCATTGTCGTCCTTGCCGATCTTGTCATCGGCATAGGCGGCCCCGACGGCGAGCGCCAGCGCCGCGGCCACCAGGAAGAAAAGCGATTGAGCGAGCCTCATGGAATCCTCGGGAAAGTTGGATGGCCGTGACTATGCAAGCGAGGCCGGCGCCCGACAATCCGCCGTTGGAACCATAAACAAATCGGGGCCAGAGCCGACCGGCTCTGACCCCGATTATCCGTCTGACGGGTGTTAGACCGCGGGCGGAGTACCCCCCGGCCCGCCGCGCCCGCGGTAGCCCATGACGAGCGACACGATGAACGCGATCAGGAACAGGAAGAACAGAACCTTTGCGATTCCGGCGGCCGCGCCGGCGAGGCCGGTGAAGCCGAAGATCGCCGCGATGATCGCGACGATGAAGAACCCAATCGCCCAGCTAAGCATGACAGCCTCCAACGGTTGAAAGGGACAACCGGAGGCTTGCAATCCGCGTGCCGCGCAGAGCGCGGCCGCGTGTCAGTGGAAGGCGTCTTCGAACGGCGTGGATGCCGGCGGCGCCTCGGGCGTGGGTGCGGCCGGGGCCTCGAGCGTGGCCGAGGCGCCCGGCATGGGTTGAGCCGTCGGCGCGCCAGGCACGGCCAGGTGCTCCGCATCGGCTTCGGCCTCTTCCTCCATCACCGGCCTGGCGTACGGCGTCAGCAAGCCGAAAGTATGCAGGTCGTCTTTGGTGACTTCGCGCAGCGGCCCGAGCCACTCGAGGAATCGTGCGAGATGTGCGACCCGCTCGGGATGCGAGCACACGCCGGGCGCAGCAGGATTGAACAGCGAGCCGGTCTGCGTGCGCGCCACGCGGTCCGGAATCAGCGCAAGAGTGCGGGAAACAGCGTTCATCTTCTTTCTCCTCCACCGTGAACGTCGGGGCCGAGCGTAGCGAGCGCCCGCCGCTTTGGCTAGCGCAAATTGCCGCGTTAAAAGAGCGGTACAAATCGACGTGCTGTCGCCCGTACGCGTCAGGAGGCGCCCGACGCTGGAGCGAACCTTGCTGTTTCTCAGACTATGAAACTTGTACGCGCCGCATTCCTGACGCTCTTTTTCTCCGGCGCTGCCCTCGCACAGACGCCCGGCATGGGCGAGACGCGGCCGCTGCCGCCCTCGCGCGCGGATCCGCCGCCGGCGCTCGGCGACTCGCAGGAGCCGCACGGACCCGACGTGCGGCCGCGCATGCGCGCAGAGAGCGATCCGGCGCTCGTTCGCTGCCAGCAGCTGGTAGGCGCGCAGCGTGAAGAATGCCTGCGCGAGGAGCGCACCGCCGTCGGCGGCGCCACGCGGCCGGCGGAGCCGCCGACCGCGCCGCCGCCGCAGAACCCGCGCTAGAGAGCCGCTACTTCGTCGCCTGCGCGCGCTTCACCATAAGCTCGTAGGCGTCCTTGACGCGCGGGTTCTTCTGCACGACCTCGTCCCCCACGCTGCGCATACGCTTCTGGAACTCCGCCTGCTCGGCGCCGCTGATGCGAATGAACTCGGCGCCGCGCTCCTTCCAGGCCGCCTCGGCCTTGCGGTTCTGCTCGATCGTCCACGGCGCAAGGTCGCGCTCGACCGCCACGGCCGCCTCCAGCATGGTTTTTTGCACATCCGCCGGCAGGCGCTCGAACCACGCTTTACCGACGCAGAACTCCGAGAAGATGAAGGCGTCGCCATCGATCTGCGTGGCGGACTTGACTACGTCGTAGTACTTGAAGGCCACGAACAGCGTCATGCCGGTCCGGTTGCCGTCGATCGCGCCGGAGGCAATCGCTTGCAGCGCCTCCGACGGAATCATCGGCACGCCGGTCGCGCCCAGCTTCTCCATCGCCAGCGTGTGCATGGGCGAAGCGAAAATGCGGATCTTCATGCCCTGGAAATCGGCGAGCTTGCGCACCGGCCGGCGCGTGGCGTAGCTGTTCGGGCCGTACATCACGAGTCCGATGCCCTTGATGCCTTTCGCGTCGCCGAAGGCGAACAGCGCGCGGCGGAACTCCGCGTCGGCGGCGAGGCGCGCCGCATGCTCCATGTCGGTGACCAGCCCGGGCGCGCCCATGATCTGGAAGCGCGGATCGACACCGACCATGAATTCCGGCGGACCGATCAGGCCTTCCACCGTGCCGAGCGACAGTCCCTCGATCATGCGCGGATTCGAGCCGAGCTGCTCCGCCGGATAGACCTCGACCTTGACCTTGCCGCCGGCGCGCTTCTCCACTTCGGCGGCGAAGCGCTTGGCGTACTCGTGCTGCACGTCGTTGATGGTCGCGGTGCCGATCTTCATCGTCACCTGCGCCGCCGCCGGTGCAGCGATGCAGGCCGCGAACAGCGCAGCAAATGCGGTTCGTTTCATCATCCCCTCATTTAAGGAAAGTGCCGAGGTAAAGCGAGAACCATGGCACGTACGTAATCATCAACAAAGCGATGAGCTGGAGCAACAGGAACGGCAAAACGCCGACCACGATGCGGCCCATCGGCACCTTGAACAGGCTCTGGCTGACGAAGATATTGAGCCCGAAGGGCGGCGTGAACATGCCGATCGACAGGTTCACGGTGACGATGATGCCGAAATGGACAAGGTCGATGCCCGCGTGCCGCACTATCGGCACGAGGAGCGGCGTCAGCACCAGCACGGCGGAGCTTGGATCGATGAAGCAGCCGACGACGAGAAGCAGGATATTGATCGCGAGGAGCAGCATCGCCGGCGTGATCTGCATCTCCTCGATGAAGCGCACCACCGCCTGCGGCACCCCGCTGACGGTGAGCAGCCAGGAAAACACGCCCGCCGCGCCGACGATGATCATGATCTGCGCCGTGAGGTATGCCGAGCTCACTGCCAGGCGGAAGATCTGCCGCCAGCCGATTTCGCGGTAGATGAAGCGCGTCACCAGCACGCCGTAGATGCACGCAATGCCGGCCGTTTCGGTGGGCGTGCAGATGCCGCCGTAGATGCTGCCGAGGATGATCACCGGCGCGGCGAGCGCCCAGATGCCCTCGCGCGTGGCGCCCGCCAGGCGCGCCCAGCTGAAGCGCTCGGCGGCAGCCAGGGTGCGGCGGCGCGCATAGACGACGATGTACGCCGCCATCAGCAGGCCGATGAGGATGCCCGGCAGGAAGCCGCCGACAAAGAGGCGCGCTACCGACTGCTCGGCGGCCGCGCCGTAGAGGATCATCAGGATCGAGGGCGGAATGATGCTCGCGATGGCGCCGCCCGAGGTGAGAAGTCCCAGGCTGAACCGCTCGTCGTAGCCGGCCTGGCGCAGCGCCGGATACATGGTGCGGCCGATCGCGGCCACCGTGGCGGGGCTCGAGCCGGAGATCGCGCCGAAGAACTCGCAGGTGCCCACGGTGGTGAGCGCGAGGCTGCCGCGCACGCCGCCGAGCACCGACTCTACCCAGCGGATCAGGCGCTGCGACAGGCCGCCATGGCTCAGGATCTCGCCGGCAAAAATGAAAAAGGGCACCGCGAGCAGCGCCACCTTGTCGAGCGAGCCGAACATCATCTGCGGCACCGCGGTGAGCGGCACATGCATGAAGAAGTACAGCGCCACGATCGCCGTCACGAGCAGGATGACGAAGATCGGCGTGCCGGCCGCAAGCAGCAGGAGCGGCAGCGCGGTGACGAGCGCCTTCATCGCCGCAGCAGGCGGACCAGCGCGAAGAGGGCGATGAGCACGAAGCCGGCGAGGAAGGCGGAGTACGGAATGGCGAGCGGGATGTCGGCGCCCATGGTGCGCTGGTCGTTCCTCGCCATGTCCAAAACGATCTCGAAGGCCATCCAACCGACGACCAGCGCCACGGCGAGCGTCAGTACGCTCGTGAGCCCGTCCAGCCGCCGCTTCAGTCCGGCGGGCATCCAGTGCTCGAGCGCATCCATGCGCAGGTGCGCGCGATCGCGCGTTACGAGCGAAGCGCCGATCACCACGAATGCGACCTGCAGCAGGGTCATCGCCTCCTCGGCCCAGTAGAGCGGCTTGTCGAAGACGTAGCGCCCCACCACGTTGGCGAAATTGATCGCCACCGCAACGATCAGCATTACGCCGACCAGCACCGCGATGAGGCGCGCCAGGCGCTCCATCAATGGCGCGGCTCGATCGGCGTCCTCACGCCCGTACGCTCCTCGATCGCGCGAGCCGCCGCGAGGAGCAGCTCTTCGCCGTAGCGCCGGCCGATGAGCTGCACGCCGACCGGCACGCCGTCGGCGAGCGTCGCGGGCACCGTGAGGCCCGGCAGGCCAAGCGTGGAGGCGGCGAGCATCGGCACCTGCGCCTCGAGCAGCATCGCCATCGCCGCGTCCCCGCGCTGGTCTTCGTCCACCGCGAACGGACGCTCGCGCGACACCGGCAGCAGCAACGCCTGGTAGCGCTCGAAGAACACCATCCACTGGCGCAGGATCGCCGCGCGGCGCGCAAAGGCGTTGATATAGCCCGCGTAGTCGAGCGGCATGAGGGAAGCCACGGTCGAGCGCCGCGCCCGCTTGGCCGGCTCGTCGCCGTACGCCTCGATCGCGCGCGACGTGCCGGCCCTGTCCTCCTTCGACGCCATACCCTCGCTCACCACCAGCGTAAAGAAGAGCCGCCCCGCCTCCTCGAGCCGCGGCGGCTCCGCCTCCTCCACCCGGTAGCCTGCGTCCTCGAGCCACTTCGCCGCGTGGCGCAACGCTGCCTGCACCTCGGGCGCGGCCTTCTGCATCGAGAGGGCGATGCGTCCGGGCGACAAGCCGTCATTTCTCAAGGGCACCGACACCGACCACGGATCCCGCGGATCGCCGGCAATCGTCGTCTCCAGGCCGAGCCGAAGATCGTCGACCGTGCGCGCGAGCACGCCTTGCGTGTGGCAAAGCTGGGTCGTGATGGCGATCTCCTCCGGCGACGTGCCTTCGAACGTCGGCACACGCCCGAGCGTCGGGCGGATGCCGAACACGCCGCAGGCATACGCCGGATAGCGGACCGACCCGGCGCGATCGTTGCCGTGGGCGATAGCGCCCATGCCGGTGGCGACGCACGCGGCCGCGCCGCCGCTCGACCCGCCGGGTGTGCGCCTGGGGTCCCACGGATTCAAGGTACGGCCGTGCAGCTCGCAATCGGTGAAGTAGCGCGTGCTGAAGGCCGGAACATTGGTGCGCCCGATGAAGATCGCGCCGGCCCTGCGCCAGCTCGCGACCACCGGACTGTCGTCGCGGGCGATGCGATCCTTGAACGCCACCACGCCATTGGTCGTGGCGCGACCGGCGACATCGACATTTATTTTTAGCGTGACCGGGACGCCATGCAGCGGCCCGAAGAGCTCGCCGCGCCCGGCCGCCGCATCGGCCCCGTCGGCCGCGGCGAGCGCCTCCTCGGCCATCAGGTCGACGATCGCGTTCAGCTTCGGATTGACGCTGTGCACGCGCTCGAGCGCGCTTTGCGTCGCCTCGCGCGCGGAAATGTCGCGGTCGCGAATCGCGCGCGCGAGCTCGGTTGCGCTCCACTTCCACAATTCATCGCTCATAGGGCGGCAGGCTCAGCGCGGCGTCCACCAGTCCGGCGGCCCGCTTGAAGTCATAGTTGCGATACATGTTCTGCTTCACCAGGAACGAGGCACCGCCGTAGAACTTCTCGTACTGCTGGTGGCGCGCGCCGAATTCGCTGCCGATGAAGTCCCAGGCGAGCCGCATCAGCGCCATGCGGCTGCGCGCGCTCGCCTGCGGCGAGTGCATATAGCGCTCGATGTCGCGCGCCATTTCCGGATTTTCGAAGTCCGCCACCGATGACGGCTGCACGATCAGGCTGCCGCCCGCCATTTCGCGGATCAGATCCACCATGCGCGGGAAGGTCTCCGACTGCAGCGCCATAACCGCGTAAAGCGTCGCCCGCGACGGCCAGAGCACGCCTTCATCATCCACCGTAGCCAGCACTTCGTGCGCGCGCAACATCGACTCCACCGTCTGCGCAAGCGCCGCGAGCTCGCCCATCTGCACCATCACCGCCGGATTGGCGGCGTTGCCGGTCATCTCGTTCAGCCGCTGCGCGAGCCCCAGCATGAAGCGCAGCTTCGTGGCGTAGCGGGCCTGCGCCTGATGGTTGCCGTAGATGTGTGCCGGCGTCTCCCACCATTGCGCGCGGCACACTTCGATGTTGCGATAGACGAACACGTGCTCCCACGGCACGAACACGTTCTCGAGCACCGCGAGGGCGTCGCTTTCGTCGAACCGGCCGCTGAGCGGGTAATCGAAGCTGTTGGTCGCCTGCAGCGCAAAGGCGCGGCGCGAGTACAGCTTGAGCCCCGGCGTATTTATCGGCAACGCCACGTTGATGGCGTACGCCTCATCGCCCGGCTGGAGCGGCGTGATGCAGCTCACCTGCAGCCAGTCGGAGAAGACGGCCGCCGTGCCGAGCTGCTGTGCGCCGGCGAGCACGATGCCGTCGTCGCGCTCCTTCACCACGCCCGCATAGAGCGCCGGGTCCGACTGCTTGTGCGCGGGCTTCGAGCGGTCGATCTGCGGCGGCACGATCACGTACGAGAGGTACTGGTGGTTCTCGCGGATATGCTCGAAAAATCGCAACAGGTTTTCCGCATACTGCTTGCCGCCGCGCGCGATGACGCTCGGCTTCGCCGCATAGCCGGTAAAGAATCCCGCGACGTGATCGGGCGTCCGCCCCATCAGCCCGAACGTGCGCTCGGCCCAAGCCTCGTAGAACGCGCGCTTCTTCGCCAGATCGGCGGGCGTCTTGGGGATCTGATAGCAGCGCAGCACCGGCTCGCCGGTCGCAGGCGAAGCGAACGTCATGCGCTCGCGGTTCGCCGGGTCGGCGGCAATGTCGTATAGAGCAGCGATCGAGCGCGCCGCTTCGCGAAAAGCCGGATGCGTCGTGACGTCCGGGACCTGCTCAGCGTTCAGGAACACGCGCCGGCCATCCGCCTTGATGGCGCGCAGATACTCGTTGCCGGTGCGAAGCGTCGCCATCAGAGTGGCCGGATTTTGCAGGAATCCCGCGCGATGCGCGGCCTGGCTAGGTTGCGGTTTCGCGCAGCGCCTTGGGCGCGGGCTTGCCGGGCGCCGCCTCGCGCGCGTGCCAGCCTTTCTCCGACATGCACTGCTTGAAGAGCGCGATGCCCAGGGCCTTGCGCTTCTGCTCGTCTTCCACGCCGCGGGCTCGCTCGAAGGCGGTCCCATGGCACGCCGAGAGGTCCTGTCGCAGCACGAGCTGCTGCTCGCCGGGCGAGATGCCGCGCTGCGCGAGTCCCGGGTTGCTCCACAGGTCGTTGCGCTGCGCCGGCGCGAGCGCGGCGGCGCAAAGGAGAAGAACGAAGCAGACGCTGCGCGCCATCACCGCGCTAGCTTACACTCGAGCCATGGCCGTGCTACGCATCGCGAAGATGGGCAACCCGGTGCTCCTGCGCAAGGCCGAGCCGGTGGCCGATGCGACCGCGCCGGAGATCCGGCAGCTCGCCGCCGACATGCAGGAAACGCTCGAGGACATCGGCGCGAGCGGCCTCGCCGCGCCGCAGGTATTCGTCTCGAAGCGCGTCGTGGTCTACCGCATCATTGCCGCGCGCATCCCGCCGGGCTCGGGACTCGCCCCGCGGCCTTGGACGGTGATGGTGAATCCGGTCATCACGCCGAAGACCGCTGACACGAGACCGGTCTGGGAGCGCTGCCTCTCGATTCCCGGGCTGCACGGCAAGGTGCCGCGCCATATGCAGATCAGCATCCGCTATCAGGATCTCGACGGCCGCACGCACGAGCACGATGCCTACAGCTCGTGGGCGGCGCTGCTTCAGCATGAGTGCGACCACCTGGACGGCGTGCTCTATCCGCAGCGCATGACCGACCTCGCGCTCCTCGCCTACAACGACGAGCCCGGTCCGCTCGCGCGCGAGGTGATGTCCAACCCGGCCGGAATCGACCCGCTGTTTATTGACTTGGTGGAGCGCTGGCCGGGCCGCTCCCGCTGGTACGGGCCGTCGCCGTCGGCCTGAGCGCGAGCGGGATCCACGACACGGCGATGTCGCCGTGCACGAACGTCTGGCAAGCCATGCGGTGACCGGCGGCGAAGTCCGCTTCGCTCAGGTGATTTCGCTCGCGGTCCTTGATCGCGTCGGTGTTCTCCAGCCCCTTCTCGATCTTGCATTTGCAGGTGCCGCAGATGCCGGCGCCACACTTGAACGGGATTCCGCCCTTCTCGCGGATCGAGGTGCGCAGGAGATTGGCCTTGTCGGCGACGCTCACCACCTTGTCTGCGTTGGTGACGAACGTGATGGTGAACGGCATCAGACGGCCACCAGCGTGGCGTCCACGGCGCCGTTGCCCGCCAGCTGCGCGAGCTCGGCGCGCGCGTGCTCGAGCGTCGCGAAGCGCGGCAGGAACTTCGACGGCACGAGATTGACCGCCGGGGCGCCCGACTCCTCGACGATGCGGACCTTCACCTCGCGCTCGAGCTCGGCGATCACGAAGTGGGCGCGCCTGCGTCCGCAAAAGAGATAGTCGTACGCCTCCACCGGTTTCAACCCCTCGCCCGCCTCGGTGCGGAACTGCCCCGGCTTGCTCGTCAGGATGACGTACATGGCGGCGCCGCCGGCACCAGGTTGTCCTGCGTAAGCGCGAGGTCCTGATTTATCCACAACTGACAGCACAGGCGATAGCCGAGCTTGAGCCGCTCGCCCAGGATCTTCTGCTCCTTCCAGTTGGGCGGCGGCAGGTGCTCGCCGCCCGCCAGGATGTGGCTCGTGCACGTACCGCACTGGCCCATGCCGCAGCGGTACTTCAGATGCGGAAACGGAAACTGCTTGATGCCCGCGCGCACCACCAGGTTGGTGTTGTCCTTCACCTCGCCTTCGTGGATGTGCCCGTCCTTGTGGATGGCGATTTTCGGCATTGCTGTATACGAAGGAGCAGCGAAGCTCCTAGCACTCCCTGCGCACGCCGGTATTGACGCGCGTCAAACGTACGTATATTGTATACAAAAGTCAACCCGCCACCCCGAATAAGGAGCCCGCATGGCCGCGCTCATGAATGCCGACGACTTCCGCACCGCCCTGGAAAACGCCATTCTCGGCCGCGCCGCCACGAAGGCGCCGTTCAGCGTCGCCTGGGCGAGCGGCAAGCTCTCGCGCGAGCACCTCGCGCGCTGGGCCGAAAACCACTACCACTACGTCGGGCCGTTCGCCGATTACCTCGCGCTCATCTACGCGCGGATGCCGGACGAGTTCCAGGACGCGAAGGACTTCCTGCTGCACAACATGTACGAGGAGGAGATCGGCGGCGACCGCCATACCGACCTCCTGATTCGCTTCGCCGAGGCATGCGGCACGACGCGCGAGCGCGTCACGAACCCCGACAACATGTCGGCCATCACCCGCGGCCTGCAATCCTGGTGCTACGCGACCGCGATGCGCGAGGACCCGATCGTCGCCGTGGCCGGGCTGGTGGTCGGGCTGGAATCGCAGGTGCCCTCGATCTACCGCAAGCAAACGCCGACGCTGCGCGAGAAATACAAGTTCACCGACCAGGAAGTGGAGTTCTTCGACCTGCACATCGTCTCCGACGAGATCCACGGCGAGCGCGGCTACCAGATCGTGCTCGAGCACGCGACCACGCCCGAGCTGCAGCGCCGCTGCCTGAAGATTTGCGAAATCGGCGCGCAGATG
>JAEKLK010000130.1 GCA_019509895.1 Betaproteobacteria bacterium
GCGTCCGTGTGTTGCGAGCCATACTGGCCGATGTGCTCGATCGCCTGGTCGAGTCCCTGCACCACCCGGATTGATACCACCGGCGCCAGCCACTCGGTGTAGTAATCGCGTTCGCTCGCCGCCTTCGCATCGCTGAGCCAGCGGCGCGCGCCATCGTCCGCGCGCATCTCGACGCCTTTGCGCGCGTAGATCTCGCCGATTGCCGGCAGCACGCTGGGCGCGATCGCTTCGGCGACCAGGAGCGTCTCCATGGTGTTGCAGGTGCCGTATCGCTGCGTCTTTGCGTTGTCGGCGATGCGGATCGCCATCTCGGGATCGGCGTGCTCGTCGATGTATACATGGCAGACGCCGTCCAGGTGCTTGATCATCGGGATGCGCGACTCGCGCGACAGGCGCTCGATCAGCTCCTTGCCGCCGCGCGGCACGATTATGTCGACATACTCCTTGAGCTTCACCAGTTCGCCGACGGCCGCGCGGTCTGCCGTGCCGACCAGCTGCACCGCCGCGGCCGGCAGGCCGGCGGCCTCGAGCCCCGCGCGCACGCACGCGGCAATGGCGCGATTCGATTCCAGCGCTTCGCTGCCGCCGCGCAGGATGCAGGCGTTGCCGGCCTTCAGGCAGAGCGCCGCCGCATCGGCGGTGACGTTCGGCCGCGACTCGTAGATGATGCCGATCACGCCGAGCGGCACGCGCATGCGTGCAACCTCGATGCCGCTGGGCTGCGTGCGCCGCTCCGAAATGGCGCCGACCGGATCGGGCAGCGCGGCGACCTGCTCGACGCCGAGCGCCATCTGCTCCACGAGCGCGGGCGTGAGGGTGAGGCGGTCGATAAAGGCGGCGTCGCTGCCGTCCGCGCGCGCCTGGACGACATCGCCGGTATTGGCTTTCAGGATATCGTTCGCGCCCGCGCGGAGAGCGGCGGCGGTTTCGGCCAGCGCGCCGTTTTTCGCCTCGGTCGTGGCGCGCGCCAGCTCGCGCGCCGCCGCGCGCGCGGCGATTCCCAGCTCGCGAATTAAGCGCGCAACGTCAAGCTTTTGCTCCACCGGCCAAGTTTAGCCCAAGGTGCATGAAGGCCCCCCACGGCTCGCGCACTTCTACTCCCTTGATGGCGCGATCGATTGCGGCCGCCTCGGCGATCGCGCGCTCGACCTGCTTCGGCGCGATGCGCCTCAGGGCGGCCTCGACTGCGCGCCGCAGGGTGCGGTTGAAGATGCGCTCGGGACTGCCTTCCTGTAGCGCGAAGAGCGCGCTTGCGACAACGAACAGCACGAACGTCGGCTGCTCGCCTTCGGCGCGCAGTCCTTCGATCACGCGGGCATAGCGCGCCAGGTCCCCAGTGACGAGCGCTTCGGCGGCATCGTAAGGGTCATAGCGCGCAACGCTCGCCACCGCCGCCTGCACCGTGTCGAGCGACAGCTCGCCGGCCGGCGCGAGGAGCGCGAGCTTCTGGATCTCCTGGTGCGCGGCGAGCAGGTTGCCTTCGACGCGCTCGGCGAGGAACTCGAGCACTTCACGGCTGGCGCGCTGCTTCTGCCGCGCGAGGCGCTCGGCGATCCACGCCGGCAGGCGCGAGCGGTCCATCGGCCAGATCTCGACGATCGCTCCGGCGCGCGCGAGCGTACTGAACCACGGCGAGCCTTGGCCGCTGCGGTCGAGTCGCGGCAGCGTCACGAGCAGCAGGAGATCGGTGCTGGGCCGCTCGAGATACTGCGCGATCGCCGCGCCGCCCTGCGGCCCCGGCTTGCCGGTCGGCAGGCGAAGCTCGACGATCTTCTTGGTCGCGAAGAGCGAAAGGCTGCCCGTCGCATGCGTGAACTCGCTCCAGTCGAAGCCGCGGCCCGGCTCGAGCAGCTCGCGCTCGGTATAGCCGGCGCGGCGCGCCGCAGCGCGCACCGCGTCACCGGCTTCCATCGCAAGCAGCGGCTCGTCGCCATGAATCGCATAGGCCGGCAGCAGCGAGCGGGACAGCTGCCCTTCGAGCTCGTTTGGTCGCAGTTGCACTACTGCACCTTGGGCTTCGGCTTTTCTGCGCCGGAGAGCCGGCGCAGCACCTGCTGCACCAGGTCGCTCTGCATGTCGCGGAAAAGAAGCTGCTCTTCCGCTTCCTTGGCCAGAATCTCGGAGTCGCTGTAGGTGATGTCGCGCTGCAGCTGCACGACGCTCATCGGCACGTATTCGCCGCCTTTGCCGTCGTGCACGCGGTAGCTCACCCGGTAGCGCAGGCGAAACTCGCTCACCCGCCCGGTCCCGGTGAGCGACAGGATGATCTTCTCGCGCGACTCCCCGGTGAGCTCAAGGATCGCCTCGGCCGCTTTCGGGTCGTCGAGCACCTTGGCGTTGGTGCCGGCTTCGATGTTGCGCTTGAGCTCGAGCGCGATGCCGCTCTTCGGGTTCGGTATGTACAGCGTCTGGAACGGCACCGTGGCGCTGCCGCGCAGATGGAATCCGCATCCGATGAAAATCGGCGTCAGCGCAACAATTACGAAGCGGCGGATCAAACGACGAGGTTGACCAACCGCCCCGGCACCACCACCACCTTCTTCACGTGCTGGCCGGCGACGAAGCGCTGCACGTTCGGGTTGGCGCGCGCGAGCTGCTCGATTGCTGCCCGGTCGGCCGCCTTCGGCACCTTGATCGAGCCGCGCAGCTTGCCGTTCACCTGCACCACCAGCTCGATCTCATCCTGTTCAAGGGCGGCTGGATCCGGCTCGGGCCAGGGGGCGCGCATCACGTCCTCGCCGAACCCGAGCTCGCGCCAGAGGTGATGCGTGATGTGCGGCGCGATCGGTGAGAGCAGGCGCAGCAGGAAGGAAAGTCCTTCGCGCGAGGTCTCGTCCCATTCCGGCAGCTCCTCGAGCGCGTTCAGGATCTTCATGCACGCCGAGGCGACGGTGTTGAATTTCTGCCGCTCGATGTCGTCGTTCGCTTTCTTCAGCTCGAGATGGATCGCGTAGCGCGCCTTGCGATCGAAGCCGGAGGCGCACTTGGCGCGCGAGTAGCGCGCGGCGAAGTCCCAGACCTTGCGCAGGAACCGGTACGAGCCCTCGACGCTCTCGTCGCTCCATTCGAGCGTGTTGGTCGGCGGCGAGGCGAACATCGTATAGAAGCGCGCCGTGTCGGCGCCGTACTTGTCGATCAGCGCCTGCGGATCGACGCCGTTATTCTTGGACTTCGACATCGTACCGATACCGTCGTAGACCACCGGCATGCCGTCCGCCGTGCGCTTCGCCGTCAGGATCTTGCCCTTGGCGTCGCGCTCCACCGTGACCTCGGCCGGGTTGACCCACTCGCGGCGGCCGCTCGCGTCGCTGTAGTACGACTCCGCCAGCACCATGCCCTGCGTCAGCAGGTTGCTGAACGGCTCGGAAACGCCGGGCATCAGCCCTTCATCGCGCATGATGCGCTGGAAGAAGCGCGAATAGAGCAGATGCAGAATGGCGTGCTCGATGCCGCCGATGTACTGGTCGACCGCCATCCAGTAGCCCGCGCGAGCGTCGACCATCGCCTTCTGCTGGTCGGGACAGCAGTAGCGCGCGAAGTACCACGATGAATCGACAAACGTGTCCATCGTGTCGGTCTCGCGCCGCGCGTCGCGCCCGCAGGACGGGCACTTCGTCCGATAGAACTCCGGCATCTTGGCGAGCGGATTTCCGGTGCCGTCCGGCACCAGGTGCTCGGGCAGCTTCACCGGCAATTGGTCGTCGGGCACCGGCACATCGCCGCATGCTGCGCAGTGCACGATCGGGATCGGGCAGCCCCAGTAGCGCTGACGCGAGACGCCCCAGTCGCGCAGCCGCCACTGCACCTGCTTCTCTCCCAGGCCTTTCGCCTGCAGATCGGCGGCGATCGCATCCACCGCCTGCTGATAAGCGAGCCCGTTGTATTTGCCGGAGGCGATGCATACCCCGTATTCGGCGTATTCGGGCCGCCACGGCGGATCGACGCGCTCGCCGAGCGGGTGCCGGATCACCGGCTTGATCGGCAATCCATATTTGTGCGCAAACTCGTAATCACGCTCGTCGTGCGCCGGTACCGCCATCACGGCGCCTTCGCCGTAGCCCATCAGCACATAGTTCGCTACCCACACCGCCAGCTTCTCGCCGGATAGCGGATGAGTCACGGCCATGCCGGTGGGCATGCCCTTCTTCTCTATTTGCGCGAGGTCCGCCTCCATCACCGCGCCGCGCTTGCAGTCCTCGACGAACGCGTGGATCCTGGGATCGCGTTTTGCGGCCCACGCAGCGATCGGATGTTCAGCGGCGACGGCACAGAACGTGGCGCCCATCAGCGTATCGGCGCGCGTGGTGAACACCCAGAGCACTTTGCGCTCGCCGTCGAGCTCATACGGGAAGCCGACGCGCACGCCTTCGGACTTGCCGATCCAGTTCTTCTGCATCAGCTTCACCTGCTCCGGCCAGCCCGGCAGGTCGTCGAGCGCGGCGAGCAGCTC
>JAEKLK010000131.1 GCA_019509895.1 Betaproteobacteria bacterium
CAGCGTGAAGCGTTCGAGAAGAGCCTGGTGCAGACCGCGCTCGCGCTTTCGGTGGCCGTCGACCGTGAGCTCTACACGCATCGCGTAATGCTCGAAACGCTGGCGCAATCTCAAGCCTTTCGCAAGCAGGACATGGAGGGCTTTTACGAGTTCGCCACCCGCACGGCCGAGCAACACGGAGCGTTCTTCATCTCGCTCTTCGACAGTGAAGGCCGGCAAGTCTTCAACACGCTGCGACGGCCCGGCGAGACGCTGCCGACGCCTTTCAAGGATCCGCGCGCGGGCGAGCAGCAGGGCGACGTGCCGCCCTACGGCGATCCGACGTATCTGCGCCGCGTGCTCGAGACCGGCGAGGCGAACAACTCCGACCTTACTTACGGCATCGTGGCGCAGCGCCTCATCTTCACCGTCAACGTGCCGGTGATCGAGCGCGGCAAGGTGCGCTACGTCCTGAATGCCGCCTTCGAGCCGCAGGTGATGACCCGCCTGCTGCAGCAGAACCCAGAATTCCAAGGCGTGCCGGCGGTGATCTTCGACCGCCGCGGCTTCATCGTCGGACGCTGGAAGGACGCCGAAAAGTTCGCCGGCCGGCGGGTCACCGCGTGGCCCGATATCTCACAGCACGAGCTCTCGGGAGTCGGCACCGGACGCACGCTCGAAGGCGTGGAAGTGCACTTCTCGTTCGCGCGCTCGAGCGCGACCGGCTGGGGCGTAAACGTCGGCGTCGAGCGCAAGGCGCTCGAGCAGGCGATGACGGACACCTGGCAGGTGGGCGGCACGCTCGCCGCCGGCGGCCTGCTGCTCGGCCTGCTCTTCGCGCTCAGCCTCGCCGCGCGCCTGCGCGCCTCGATCACCAGCCTCGCCGCCTCGGCGGCCGCCAACCAGCCGCCGCGCGTCAAGGGCCTGCGCACCCGCGAGATTGCGCAGCTCGAAGCGGCGCTCGCCGCGGCGGCCGCGTCACGGCGGGCGGAAGCGCACGCGCGCGAGAGCCGCCTGGTCGCCGAAGCGCGCGAGGCGGAGTCAGCGGACGCGAGCCGCATGAAGGACCGCGCCATCGCCGTGCTGTCGCACGAGCTGCGCAATCCGCTGGCGCCGATCCGCAGCGGCATCGAGCTCCTGCGCCTGATGCGAAGGCGCGGCGATACTTCGATGCCGGAGCAGGTCCTCGACATGCTGGACCGGCAATCGGCCCAGCTCACGCGCCTGGTCAACGATTTGCTCGATGTGTCGCGCATATCGAGCGGCCGCGTCTCACTGCAACGCAGTCGCATCGACCTGCGAGCAGTCGCCGAGCACGCTCTCGAAAGCGCGCTGCCGGGTGCTCAGGCGCGGCGCCAGCTCCTCGTGCGCCGGTTGCCCGCCGCGCCCGTGATCGTGGACGGCGACTTCGCGCGCCTGTCGCAAGCGACCTCGAACCTGCTCGACAACGCCGTCAAGTTCACGCCCGAAGAAGGCACGATCACGCTCGTCGTGCGGGTCGCAGCCGGCATGGCGCGGCTCGCGGTGCGCGATACCGGCCGCGGCATCGACGTCGCGCAGCGCCCGGCGCTCTTCAACGCGCTCGTACGGCTCGAAGAGCCGCATCGCTCGACAGGTGGCCTGGGGCTTGGACTTTCGATCGCCAAGGCGCTCGTCGACCTGCACGGCGGCACGATCGAGATGCGTGACAACCCCGAGGGTCGCGGCAGCGAGTTCGAGCTTTCGCTGCCGCTCGCGGGCGCCGACGAGTCCACCGCCGCAGCCGGCGATGCCGCCTCCCGGCCGGCGCGGCCGCTGCGCGTCCTGCTCGTCGACGACAACGCCGATGCCGCGCGCACGCTTGCCGACGTGCTGCGCTCCGACGGGCACGAAACCCGCTATGCCATGAGTGGCGCAAGTGCGCTGGAGCTCGCCGCCGAGCTCAAACCGGACGTGGTGCTGCTCGATATTGGTATGCCAGGCATGGACGGCTACGAACTGGCGCGGCGCCTGCGCGCCATGGCGAACGGCGCGGCGATCCGCCTCGTCGCCGTCACCGGCTGGGGCCGCGACGCGGACCGCGAGCGCTCGCGCGAAGCGGGCTTCGATTTGCACCTGGTCAAGCCGGTCGATCCGGCCGAGCTTGCCCGCGCGCTGGCCGGCCGGTAGTCTCGCCGCTCCGATTCGGAAAGGAATCATGAAACGGATCGCACTCGCTCTTTTCCTCGCGCTGCTCGGAAAATTGGCCGTTGCGGCCGATTACCCGGCGCATCCGATCAAGTGGGTCGTGCCTTATCCGCCGGCCGGCACCACCGATGTGCTGGCTCGCATCATGGCGAGCTGGTTTTCGGACAAGCTCGGCCAGCCGGTGCTGATCGAGAACAAGCCCGGCGGCGGCAACAACATCGGCGTCGAGTACGTCGTCAAAGCCACGCCCGATGGTTACACCTGGCTGCTGGTCAACCCGGCAAACGGCATCAACACCACGCTGTATAAGAATCTGCCGTTCAACTTCCTGACCGACATGGCGCCCGTCGCCGGCCTGATCCGCACGCCGAACGTCATGGAGGTCACGAACGCCCTGCCGGTGAAGTCGGTCGCCGACTTCATCGCCTACTGCAAGGCCAACCCCGGCAAGATCAACATGGCCTCTTCGGGAAGCGGCACCTCGGTGCATCTCTCCGGCGAACTCTTCAAGTCGATGACCGGCTGCGAGATGCTCCACGTGCCATATAAAGGCGCGGGTCCGGCGCTTACGGACCTGATCGCGGGGCAGGTGCAAGTGCTGTTCGACAACCTGCCCTCCTCCGCCGGCCACATCAAGTCGGGACGCATCCGCGCCCTCGCGGTCACTTCCAGCGAGCGCGAGCCGTCGATGCCCGATCTGCCGACGGTCGGCGAGACGGTGAAGGGCTACGAGGCGACCGCCTGGTTCGGCATCGGCATGCCCAAAGGCACGCCGCGCGACATCATCGACAAGGTCAACGCCGAGACGAACCGCGCGCTCTCCGACCCGGGGATGCTGAAGCGTCTCTCCGAGCTCGGCGGCCGGCCGATCAAGGGAACGCCGGAGGATTTCGGCAAGGTCATCAAAATGGAGACGGATAAATGGGCGAAGGTCGTGATCCAGTCCGGCGCGAAGGCCGAGTAGCGCAAGGCGCGGCAGCGCGCGGGCCGAACAAGGCCTATCACAACACCGGCTTCCTCAACAGCGCCGATGCGCGCGTCCTGCGCATGCTTGCGGAGTATTTGGAGCCACAGAGCCGCTTCGACTACCACAAGGTCGAGGACACCGTGGTGTTCATGGGCTCGGCGCGCATCCGCTCGCACGAGGACGCAGAGGAGCTTGTGCGCCAGGCCGAGGCCGGGCACGGCGACCTCGAGATCGCGCGCATGCAGCTCAAGATGTCCGTGTACTACGAGGCGGCGCGTGAGCTGGCGGCGCGCCTCACGCGCTGGTCTAAGGACCTCGGCAAAGTCGAGCGCCGTTTCGTCGTCTGCACCGGCGGCGGGCCGGGCATCATGGAAGCGGCCAACCGCGGCGCCTCCGAGGCGCACGGCATGAACGTCGGCCTCACCATCTCGATCCCGCAGCCCGAGTTCGACAACCCTTATGTGACACGCGAGCTGTCGTTCCACTTCCACTACTTCTTCATGCGCAAGTTCTGGTTCGCGTACCTCGCGAAGGCGGTGCTCGTCTTCCCGGGCGGCTACGGCACCTTGGACGAGCTCTTCGAGCTGCTGACGCTGGTGCAGACGCGCAAGATGAGGAAGCCCATGCCGATCGTGCTCTTCGGCACGGAGTACTGGAAGAACATCGTCGACTTCGACGCGCTCGCGCGCCATGGCATGATCAGCCCGGATGACATCAATCTGATGTTCCGCACCGACTCGGTCGACGAGGCTTACGACTGGATCGTGCTGCAGCTCGCCGAGAAAGCGTTGGGACAGCCGGGAGCGACTCTCTAAAGGGTGACAGTCACCACTGCAGCGCGTTCGTCAGATCCCCGGCCTTCGCGCGCACGCCCGGTAGCGGCTCCAAGCCGTAGCGGCGGGTGATGAATTTGATGATCGACGTTGTGTCGTAGGACGTCTTATCGACGTAGCCGCGCTTCGCGAACGGCGAAACGATGATCGCCGGGATGCGCGTCGCGGGCCCCCATCGATCGCCGGCCGGCGGCGGCACATGGTCCCAGAAGCCGCCGTTCTCGTCGTAGGTGACGATCACCAGCATCTTCTGCCACTGCGGGCTGCCGCGCAGACGCCTTAGCACATCGTCGATATGCTCGTCGCCTTCGGCGAGATTCGTATACCCCGGGTGCTGGTTGAGCCTGCCCACCGGCTTATAGAACGCGACGGCGGGCAGCGTGCCGTTGGCGATATCGCGCATCAGCTCCTCGCCGTCTTTCAGGTGGCGCGCGCGATCCGGCGTGCCGGGCGCGAAGCGCGCGAAGTAGTTGAACGGCTGGTGATGGGGCTGGAACGCCTGCC
>JAEKLK010000132.1 GCA_019509895.1 Betaproteobacteria bacterium
CAAGGCGGGCGTCTTCCGTAATGCGCTCACGAACCGGCCTTTGCTCATGCGCAGCGCCTCGCCGGCGCCCTGCACGAGCGCGCGCACCGGGGACTCGTCGACGCCGAGCGCGAGCGGAAAGCCGACCATGCCTTCGCGGCCCACCAGTCCGACTTCGAGCGCGAGATGCCCTTCCACGATGGTCAGGAGCGACACGAGGCAGGTGCTGGGAAAGTACACGTGGCGCATCGGCGCATCGGGCTCGTAGAGCACCTCGCCGAAGGCGAGCGTGACCGGCGCAAGGTCCGGCAGCAGCGCGCGGGACGCCTCGCGCGGCAGCGTCGCAAGCAGAAGGTTCGGGACCGCAGCCATGGCGCGCGCATGCTGCGCCCGCGTCGCTGCGTTGTATGTTCGCTCGCGCACATGCGGTGCGCCGCCGATCAGAGGGCGATGAGCGCTTCCGGCAGCAGCCGGTCGTATTCCCTCTTGACCACGGAGTAGCACTCGCACACGTTCGCCTCGAGCTGGTCGCGGTCGAGCACCGTGATCCGCCCCCGGCTGTATTCGATCAGCCCCTCGGCCTGCAGCTTGCCGGCGGCCTCGGTGACGCCCTCGCGGCGCACGCCGAGCATGTTGGCGATCAATTCCTGGGTCATCACCAGCTGGTTGCCGGGCAGCCGATCCAGGCTGAGCAGCAGCCAGCGGCACAGTTGCTGATGCACCGCGTGGTGGCGGTTGCACACCGCCGTCTGGGTCATCTGGGTGATCAGCGCCTGCGTGAAGCGCAGCAAGAGGTGCTGGAGCTCGCCGCCGCGCTCGAACTGCTCCTTTAGCACCGCCGCTTTCAACCGGTAGGCCTCGCCAGCGCTCTGCACCACCGCGCGGCTCGGCGTCGTCTCGCCGCCCATGAAGAGCGCAATGCCCACCATGCCCTCGTTGCCGGTGATCGCAATCTCCGCGGAAGCACCGTCTTCGAGCACGTAAAGGAGCGAGACGATGCTGCTCGTCGGGAAGTAGACGTGGGCCTGCTTGGCGCCCGATTCATACAGCGCCATCCCGAGGGGCAACTCCACGCGCTCGAGGAGCGGCAGCAGCGTCTGGTAGTTCTTCTCGGGCAAGGCAGCGAGCAGACGGTTGGCTTTTGGGGCTGCGAAAGAAGCAGGGAAACTCATGCGGGCGATTTTACGCGCTTCGGTGCGCAAGCGGACACAGAGGTGCAATGGCCTGCGTCCGGTGGCGGACAGACGCTAAGCGCGCCCACCGGCAGACGACCTCCGCACAACGGCCACACTGCGCACGTGACAACTCAGGATGTTTCTTCTGAGCCACAGCAAGCATGTCATCGAAAGAACGTCATGAAAAACCCCTCATCCAACGCCGAATCGGCCTGGCCGTCATGTGCGCCCTGGCGCTCGGCGTCTTTTCCGCACCCGCAACCGCGCAAGTCGCGGCCCCGGCCGGCGATCGGTAGCGCAAGGCAGTGGACACGCGGCTGCAACCCGGAGCCGCTCGCGCAGTACATCGCCCTGTCGCTGCTCGTGGTCTATAAAAAAGTGGCGTTCGACGCGAACGTGATGTTCGACTCGCGAGAAGTCCGCGCTGCGCCCGGAAGGCCGCGCACGCTCCGCGATTTCATCAAGAGATCGACGGCCTCGAACCTCAATCGGTGCTGGCAGTCGGTTATGCCGATCGCATGGGGTCCGCAGGCTCCAACCTGACGCTCTCGCAAGCAGCGTCGATACCGTCCCTTCAGCGCCGAATGCAAGAACGCCAACAACGCGAAGAACGTGCACTGCATGCAGGGCGATCGGCACGTCTTCATCGAAGTCTCCGGAAGCCGCATCGCCCAGTAAGCGCACGGCACTTCGGAAAGATCTGCAAGCCTCGCGCAAGCGGGGGTTTTTATCGGCACCGCTCTGTTCGGGATCGCACAGACCTCGGAAAGGCGCAGAATGAGAATCCCTGCCAGAAAGAGACCGGAATGCCTCTCAGTCAAAAGCAACCGCCATTGCGGGCGGCAGAGCCCACCCACCGCGGGCGTAATCGCGAGCTCGAGTCGGGCTGCCAGATCCTGCTGGTGGCGCTCGCCGCGGTCGCGTTGAGCGCCGGCGTTTCCCCGGTTATCGATCTCATCGCGGCGGCACTGGAGCCATCGGCGAGCGCCGTATCGACGGGCGGCATCCTGGCGTGCAACACCTGCGGTGTTGTGGAGGATGTCCACGAGGTGCAGCGCGCGCCGGCGAGGCACCAAGGGAGCACTGTGAGCGGAGGCGCCGTTGAAAGCATCGCGGTCTTCCTTGGCGTGCTCAGTGGGAAGCCGATGCCGAATGGTCCTTCCACGCTGTACGAAACAGGCGTGCGCCTGCAGGACGGGTCCGTGCGGGTATTGCAGTCGAGCACGTCGCCGTCCTGGAAGCCCGGCGATCACGTCAAGGTCGTGAGAGGGCGTGTCCAGCCCGCGTTGTAGGTCGTCACGCCTGCGCAAATCGCGGGGTATGTACGTTGACGCACGGATTTGTGGTTGTCCGGCGGCGACAATCGGCCGATGAAATTGCAAGTCGCTGCTTGGGACTGGCCTCTACTCTTAGCCTTGGCCGCGATCGTGACGGTCTTCAGCGCGGCCGGCACTGCGCTCCAGGCGTGGACCCCGGCGCAACCACACATCGCTCCGCTGGAGCCGGTAGAGGATGCCACGGCGCACGCCGTGCGCTGCCCGTATTGCGCCTGGATCGAGTCGAAGCGAGAGCTCGCCCCTGGAATGTACGAATACACCGTGCGCATGGCCGACGGCTCGGGGAGCGTATTCCAGCAGGCGCTTCCCACGAGCTGGCGCGTCGGAGAGCGCCTGATGCTCATCGACGGCACGGCGGCCGAAAAATGACGCCGGAGACGACGCACAGCATGGGCAAGTCATCCGCCATGACGAGCTGCCGCCAACGGCTGAAGTCCATCACCGGCTGCTGCGACGTCGCGACCCTTAAGTCCGCCGTGAGCGAACTGTGCACCGAATTTGGCAGGGTCACGCGCATCGACGTGTTCACGATGACCGAGGCCGAGAAGCGCAGCGCGCTTTGCTTTCTGCGGCTCGAGTTCCCGGCACAGGAGCGCGAGCTGATGACGACCCTCGGGGCGTCGCGCTTCGGCGAGGATCTGCTGGTGGTCCTCGACCTTCAGCCGGCGAACGCCTCGTCCAGCCGGTAGCAGGAGCAGGCCGCAGTCTCGAGGCGCCGGCGGTCCAGGATCCGGATGTCGCCGCGGTGGTACTCGATCAGTCCTTGCCGCTGAAGCTCAGCGGCCGCGGTGGTCACGCCGACGCGGCGCACGCCGAGCATATCGGCAAGGAATTCATGGGTGAGATGCACGCGATTGCCGCGCACGCGGTCGTGCGTGATCAGCAGCCATCGGGCCAGGCGCTGGTCGACCTGATGAAAGCGATTGCACGCGGCGGTCTGCCTCGCCTGGACGAGCTTGGCGTACGCATAGCGGTAGATCTCGCGCTGCAAAGGGACGCAGCGCTCGAGCTCTTCGCGAAAGCTGGCGGCTTTCATCCGCAGCGCGCTGCCAGTGCCTTGTACCAGGGCCCGAACCGGCGCCAGGTCCGCGCCGAGCGCGAGGGGAATCCCGACCAAGCCCTCGCGCCCCACCAGGGTGACCTCCAGCGCCTTGTGCTCCACGACCACCAGCAGCGACACGATGGCGTCGTTCGGGAAATAGACATACCGGATGCGCGCGCCGGGCTCGTAGAGCACTTCGCCGTACGTCAACGCGACCAGTTCCAGCTCGGCGAGCAGGCGCTCATAGTCGCGGCGCGGCAGCGCGGCGAGCAGGTGGTTTGCCGCCTCGCCGGCGGGCGATGAAAGGGCGCGCTCGGCTTCCGGCAGCAGCAGCGCAGTGCCGCTAGCGTGGTCGAGCACCGCGTCGACCTGGCCCGACTCGAGCGCCTCGCGCTCGGGCCCGTTTTTCACCAAGCGCAGGATACGGCCGTTGGCCGCGCTCATCCCTTGATTCCCAGCGCCTGAAGCACGCTCGCGCGATCGCTGAGGTTGCCGACGATCTTCGCCACCGGGGCGGGCGAGAGCTTGGCGAGGCTCGGCGTCACCAGGATGCCGTCCTTGAGCGCGCGCAGCGGGCTCTTCAGCACGTCGACGATCTCAAGCTTGAAGCGCCCGTGCAGGTACTGCTTGCAGATCTCCGCAAGGTTGGCAACGGCGCGGACGGAATTCGGCGCGTCGCGCGCGACGTACAGACACATGATCACCATGGTCTTACGCGCCATTCTTGCTGCCGTTGCGCTTCGCAGGATCGGCATCACGCTTGCGGCGCAATTCTTTCTCGCGCTCGCTCGAGGAGAGGAGGCGGGCGTCGTGGTCGCTGGAGAACAAGGTGAGCTCGGTGCGCTGGCGCTCCAGATCGTTCTCCATCGCCTTGATGCGGGCGCGGGTGTCGGCTTCGCTCACCTGCAGCT
>JAEKLK010000133.1 GCA_019509895.1 Betaproteobacteria bacterium
ACCGACATTGTGGAACGCATGCTGGCTGTCGCCCGCACCTACCAGTACGATGCCCGGGTTTCGATGCTCGAGGACCTGGAAGCGGGCAAGCGCCTCGAGCTGGAATGGCTCTCGGGCTACGTCAGCCGGGAAGCGGCGCGCCACGGCGTGCCTGTCCCATTTCATGACCTCGCGTACGCTTGCCTGAAACCGCTCGCGAAATGAAACTGCCGAAGGACCGCGTTCCTTATTCCGCCATCGTCGACCGGCCACCGCTGCGCCTGCCCAACAACGCGCGCGTCGCCGTCTGGACCATCGTCAACGTCGAGGAATGGTCGATCGAGCGCAACATGCCGCGCACCGTGCTGCCGCCTCCGTACGGTCAGCCGCTCCAGCCAGATCTGCCCAACTGGGCGTGGCACGAGTACGGCATGCGCGTGGGCTTCTGGCGCTTCGTCGACGTGCTGGCGCGCTTCAAGCTGCGCGCCACGCTCGCCATCAACGGCTCGGTGATCGACAGCTATCGGCGCGTCGCCGAAGCCGGCCGCGACGCCGGCTGGGAGTTCATGGGTCATGGCTGGATCCAGCGACCGATGCATCATGTCGAGGACCAGCGCAAGGCGATCGCCGATACGGTGGCGGCGATCCGCCAGTTCACCGGCAAGCCGCCGCGCGGCTGGGAAAGCCCCGGGCTGACGGAAACGTACGACACCATCGATTGGCTGGCGGAGGCGGGCATCGAGTACGTCGCCGACTGGGTGCTCGACGATCAGCCGGTGACCATCGACACCGCGCACGGGCCGATTGTCTCGGTGCCCTACACCGTGGAGATGAACGACATCGCGATGATGCTGCTGCAGCAGCATCCGTCGGAGGAGTGGCTGCGCCGCGGCGTCGACCAGTTCGATCGCCTGCACCAGGAAGGCGAGAAGAGCGCGCGCATCATGGCGATCAGCGTGCACCCGTACATCACCGGCGTGCCGCACCGCATCGGCTATCTCGAGCGGCTCTACGACTACATCCGCCAGCGTCCGGGCGTGTGGCTCACCACCGGAGAGGAAATCCTTGACTGGTATCGATCGGCACGCTGAGCTCTGGGCGCGCGCCGAGGCGCTGCTGCCCAAGCTGCGCGAGCGGGCAGCGCGCACCGAGCAGTTGCGACAGTTGCCTGACGAGACGCTGCGCGAGTTCCACGACGCGGAGCTCTTCCGCATCCACCAGCCCAAGCGCTATGGCGGCGCAGAGCTCGAGTTTGCCGCCGTCGTAACGTTCGGCGCGCTGCTCGCGCGCGCCTGCGCCTCCACCTCCTGGGTGTGGGTGAACTACGCCGCGCACCACATGATGCTCGGCATGTTCACGCCCGAAGTGCAGGACGAAATCTGGAAGGCGGATCGCGACGCCCTCATCGCCTCGTCGTTCGTGTTCCCGGCCGCCAAGGCGAAAAAGGTGGAAGGCGGCTACGTCGTCTCCGGCCGTTGGCCGTTCTCGAGCGGCGTCGCGCCTTCTGAATGGAACATGCTCGCGGGGCTCGCGTTCCTCGACGACAACGCCCCGCCGGAGCAGCGCATATTCCTCCTGCAGAAATCGCAGTACAAGGTGATCGACAACTGGCACGCGGGCGGCCTGCGCGGCACGGGCAGCATGGACGTCGAGGCGAAGGAGCAGTTCGTCCCCGTCCGGCGTGCCGCTCGGCATCGCCGAGGGCCTGATCGACGAATATGGCCCCAAGGCCGGACGTATGACCGGCGCGCGCGTCGCCGAGATCCAGAGCACGCAGATCCGCTTGGGAGAAGCGACCGCCTATGCGCGCGCGTCGCGCCTCATTCAGCTTGCCAACTGCCGCGAGGCACAGGCGGTGATCGAGGCGGGCGACGTGCCCGACCTCAAGACCAAGGCACGCTATCGCCTCGAAGGCGCGTACGCAGTCGATTGGGCCGTGCGCGCGGTCGACGTCATGTTCGGGCTCGCCGGCGCCGGTGGCCTGTACGAATCGGGCGCCACCCCGCGCGCCTTCCGCGACGCGCACGCGGTGAAGCAGCACTTCTCCTTCAATACCGACATCGCCAGCACCACCTATGGCCGCGTCGCGCTCGGCCTGCCCGGCGACAACCCGACGCTCTAGAATTTCGTACTGCGTACTAATTCTATTTCGTACGAAGTACGAAATATTTTCGCGAATTCCATGCGCCCGGCATGGAGGTATGCGCCTTGCGAGATTTCGCTCTTTCCGCAAGGAGGTCCGCATGATCACTGGAAAGAAGGTGGCGATCCTCGTCGCCGAAGGTTTCGAGCAGGTAGAAATGACGAAACCGCGCGAGGCGCTCGACCATGCCGGCGCCGAGATTGCAATCGTCTCGCCGGCGAAGGATGAGGTGCAGGGCTGGCACCATTTCGACAAGGGCGATCGCTTCGCCGTCGATGTCCCGCTCGAGGAAGCGAATGCCGACGAGTTCGACGCGCTGCTCCTCCCCGGCGGCGTGGCGAATCCGGATCAGCTGCGCGCGATGCCAAAGGCGGTGCAGTTCGTCAAGCGCTTCGTCGACTCGGGCAAGCCGATCGGCGTCATCTGCCACGGGCCGTGGACGCTGATCGAAGCGGGCGCGGTCAAGGGACGCACCATGACCTCGTGGCCCTCGCTCAAGACCGATCTGACAAACGCCGGCGCCAAGTGGGTGGACCAGGAGGTGGTGACCGATCGCGGCATCGTCTCGAGCCGCAGGCCCGATGACATTCCGGCGTTCAGCCGCAAGCTGATCGAGGAGATCGGCGAAGGCGCGCACAAGCGCGCGGGCGCTGCCGGGCAGCCGTCGCAGCGCGCGACCCTCATGTCTCGATCCGGGAAGAATCGCGCTCTTCGCTGAGCTATCCCCGCGCGGCGCCTTTTTTAGCCCGAGGCGCCGCGCATGCAAATGCGCCGCCCAGCCGAGGCCGGCGTAGTACCTTGGAGCCACCGCCGGAACGAGCGCTGACGCCTACTTTTCTGCTACGTGCAGCTACGCTGCTTCACGCTCGCGCGGCGCGGGCGCACTCGAAAGAGCGCGCCGCAGGGGCCGGTTCGTACTCGCGCGGCCAACCAATACTGCGCCTGCACCGAGGGCGCCGATGCTGCTGAGCCCGCCGCGTGCGAATGCGTAGAGCAAAAGGAGCGCGCCCGTGCCGCCGGCCATGAGCCGCAGCCCCGGCGACCAATCGCCTTCCATGAGGGCGAAGCGCTCGCGATCCGGCGCCGTTCCGCCCTGGAGGGACGAAATGCCCTCGGCGCTGGCATAGGCCGTGAGCTTGTTGTCGACATGCTCTACCGATCGCAGTGAGCGCACGGCGGCCACGACTTGCTGCTGCTCGGACGCCAGCACATCGCCGGTAAGAACCACGTGCCCGTTGAACGCCGTCACCTCCACTGCGCCAGGATGCGAGCAGTAGCGCCCGAGTTTCGCGCGCACGCGCTCGACCAGTACGTCGTTGCTCGTGCCGCGGCGCCCGCGCAGGCGCCCGACCCGCGCACGCAGCCCGCGCGCGCGATGCTGCAGATCCTGTGTCGCGGCGTCGGCGAACTCCCGCCCTTCGGTCACGCCGCGCGTCACCTTGTCGCGAATCAGCGCACGGCGGCGCCGGCCGAGGTCGGGATCCAACAGGAAAGCGCCGGTGGCGCCCAGTACAGCTCCTAGCAAAAGCGGCGACATAGCAAATCCTCCTTCTTCGACAGGGAGCAAGTAACGTGCGTGACCGCCGACGAACGTTTTTTGCTCTGCAATGGCTGGAAACTCATTAGGAGGATCGATGCAAGTAGCGCCGGAAGTGATTTTCAAGGACGTCGAGCGCAGCGCCTGGGTCGAGGAGTTCGTCGCCGAGCGGCTCGGCCACCTCGAAAAGTTCTCGCCTGACATCACCCGTTGCCACGTGACGCTCGCGCGCGAGCAGAGCTCGCACAAGAAGGGCAATCGCTACAGCGTCATGGTCGAGGTGCGCATGCCGCGCCAGCACGACCTGGCGGTACGCAAGCAGAAGCAGATTCGCGATATGCAGACGCAGCTGCCGGCGGTGATCAACGAGGCATTCGGCGCCATCGAGAAGCAGCTGAAGAAGACCAAGGCGTTGCGGCGCCACGAAGAGAAGACGCACGACAGCGAGCCGCGCGGCCTGGTGGCGAAGATCTTCGCCGAGGAAGGCTACGGCTTCATCCGCACGCTCGACGGCACGCAGGAGCTCTACTTCCATCGCAACAGCGTCCTGCACGACGATTTCGAGCGCCTAGCAGTCGGCACCGAGGTCCGCTTTGCACCAGAAGAGGGCGAGAAGGGGCCGCAGGCGTCCAGCGTGCAGGTGGTGGCGCAACCGCCGGCGTAGCGGTCACTGTCGACGGCCGAAAAGGTGCAGGCCGATGCCGGCGCCAAGTCCCCAGGCGGCATTGACGATCGGGCCGATCGCCATCGCAGCCGGTGCCCAGCCGGCCGCCACAGGCTGTCCCTTCAACGGCGCGACGACGAACCAGGCCACCAGCGTCGGCGCCACTGCACCAAAAAGAGTCGCGGCGACGATCAGCCGTATCCCGTCCAGGCGCGCCAGCGCCGCCGCGAGCACTATGCCCCAGACGCCACCCCAGAAAGCGAGCGACCATAATTGCGGAATGCCGAAGGGCGGCGTCGGCGCGAACGAATAGGCGGCACGTGGCGTGAGTTGCAGCGCGTGCAGGAGAGCGGCGGCGCTCTGGTGAAAGGCGATGACCGCCACGGCGCCGGTCAGCGCACCGACCAGCAGCCAACGCGGCAGGGCGGTGTGACCCGAATAGGAATGCAGCGTATGAGTTTGCATATAGTAAAGGACCACAATCGGCACGCCGCAGTTCAGTGCTACGCGGGCGCGCGTATTGCAGGCGACCCGCAACATGCAGCCGTTTGACGTCGAAGCCTTGCTCGCGCGCGAGCGCCGCGCGAGCCTGCCGCTGGCGCGGCAACTGCTGCTCCTGATCGCCTACGTGCGCCGCTGGCTGTTCATCGCGGCGACGCTCTTCGTCGCCATTGCGCCCGCCGAGGCGGCGGCGGCGCAGGAGCGCATGTTCATCATTCCGGCGGCGGCCTTTGCCGTGGGCTGCTCGATTGCAGTCGCTGTTTGCGCGCTGACCGTGGCGGTCTATCTCTTGCTCGGAAGCAAGAGGTAGCACCCACGGAGTAACCCACGGAAGGAGAGCCTATGCGAGTCAGCGAAGCGATGACGCGCGAAGTGCGCGTCGCCAATCCCGATCAAAGCATCCGCGAAGTGGCCAGAATCATGGCGGAAATCGACGCCGGCGCCATGCCGGTGGGCGACAACGACCGCCTGGTGGGCATGATTACCGACCGCGACATCGCCATCCGGGCGGTCGGCGAGGGCAAGGGTCCCGACACGCCGGTGCGCGAAGTGATGAGCACCGAGCAGGTCTTATACTGCTACGAAGACGAGGACCTCGACCACGTGGCGAAGAACATGAGCGAACAGCAGGTCCGGCGTCTGCCGGTCGTGAGCCGCGACAAGCGCCTGGTCGGCATCGTCTCGCTCGGCAACCTCGCCCAGAAGGAAGGGCGCTCTGCCAACAAGGCGGTGAAGGGCGTTACCAAGCCCGGAGGCGCGCATCAGCAATAGACGCAAGTACGCCTCGATGGCGCTCGCCGCGGTCCTCGCGGCCTGCGCCACCGCGCAGGATGTCGAGAAGGCCAGAAACTCCTGGCAGGGAGCCGCCTACGAAGACGTGCTGCGCGCCTGGGGCGCGCCCGCGCGCAGCACCCAGACGACCGATGGACGCTACTGGTACACCTGGGTGACGCAGTCCACGGTGCAGCCCAGCTCGAGCGTCGGCGTTGGCTTCGGCGGCACGAGGATCGGCGGCGGCGGCGGGGGCGTCGGTGTCGGCGTCGGCATGGGCATCCCGGTAGGCTCGCCTGCGCCGCCGGAGCAGTGCGAGCGCACGCTGGTGTTCGAGAACGGCCGCGTCGTCGATCAGCACTGGAACGGGCCGCCCAGCATGTGCGCCGACTTCAAGCGTCCCTAGTTCGGGGACGGAGCCCGAACTATTTTCCGGCGGTAAAGCTGAAGCCCACCTTCTCGAACTCGTGTGCGAGACCTTGCCGCACGGCTTCGATCCGGCGCTTGGCATCCTCGGCGAAGTCGATGTCGTTCATATCGTGGACGCCGCCGGTGATGATCACCTGCAGGATGCCTTCTTCGTCGCCGATGTTGCGGAAGGCGCGGCATACGCCGGGCGGGAACGAGACCGTGTCGAAGAGATCCAGCACCGCCCGCTCTGATCCATCGTCGTTCCACGTGACTTCGAAGCGGCCTTTCAGCACGGTGAACGTCTCGTAAGTCTGGCGATGCGCGTGCAGGCCGGGCCCCTGTCCCGGCGGGCAGACCGCGAGCGTCATCGTCATGCCCGCGGCGCCGCGGATCGGCGCCTCGGCGTTGATCGGCGTTTGCGCGCCGTCGAGGCCGATGACCGAGAGCAGCTTGCGTGAATAAACCACGTCGCGCGCCGCGAGCGGAATATCGCCCTGCTGGATCGGCAGCGGCTTAAGTTCCCGGTAGCGCGCGATGCGGCTTTGCATCGCCTGTGCGGACATGCGAATGGTTTTCATGGAGTTCGGGCTCCGTCCCCGAATTATCTGCGCAGCCCGAGCTTGCGCAGGAGACCCTCGCGCCGTACGAGCCACCAGCCGTACTGCAACGGCCAGCGCTTCATTTCGGGGTCGGCGCCGAGCGCCTGCGCGGCGTGCAGCGGCCAGTTCGGGTCGTAAAGCGCCTCGCGGCCGATGGCGATCAGGTCCGCGCGACCGGCGGTCAGTGCCTCTTCGGCCTGCAGCGGCGTGATGATCAGGCCGACCGCCATGGTCTTGATATCGGCTTCTTTCCTTACGCGTTCCGCGAACGGCAGCTGGAAGCCGGGCACCCGCGCCACCACGGTCTTGGCCGCTGCGGTCGCCGAGCCCTGGATGCCGCCGGAGGAGCAGTCGATGACGTCGACGCCGATCGCCTTCAGCTCGCGCGCGAAGGCGACGGTGTCATCGAGTGACCAGCCGCCTTCGACATCGTCGATCGACGAGACGCGCACGAAGAGCGGTTTCTCCGCCGGCCAGGCCTCACGCGCAGCGCGCGCCACCGCGAGGGGAAAGCGCATGCGATCCTCGCGCGTGCCGCGGTTGGCAATGGGCGAGAGGAAGCTGTGCAGGAGATAGCCATGCGCGGCGTGCAGCTCCAGCACATCAAAGCCCGCTGCGTGCGCACGGCGCACCGCCGCGCGGTAAGACGCGAGCAGTGTCTGCTCATCTTCCGGGCGGATTGGCCGCGGCCGGATCCAGCCGTCGCCGAGCGCCTGATCGGTCGGGCCGACGATTTCCCAGGGCCGCTCGCCGCGCGCGACATCGTCTGGCGTGAGCGGTCCGTTGCCGTACCACGGCCGCGCCATGCTCGCTTTACGGCCGGCGTGCGCGAGCTGGATCGCCGGCAGGGCGCCTTGGCTGCGCACGAAGTCGGCAACACGTCGCAGGCCTGCGACGTGCGCGTCGTCCCAGATGCCGGTGTCGCCGTGCGTGATGCGCCCGCGCGCCTCGACCGCGGTCGCTTCCACGAACACGATGCCGCCGCCGCCCTGGGCGAACTTGCCCAGATGCACGAGATGCCAGTCGGTGACCTGACCGTCGCGCGCCGAGTACTGGCACATCGGCGAGACGACCAGCCGGTTGCGCGCCTTGGCTCCCCTTAACTCGATCGGCTCGAAGAGCAGCGTCACTTCTTCCAGCCGCCGTAGGGGATGGTAATGATCTCGAGGAAATGGCCGCCGGGCTCGTCGAAATACACTCCGCGGCCGCCGTCGTGGCGGTTGATCTCGCCCTTCTGGCTCTTCCGCGGATCGGCCCAATGGTCAAGCTTGCGTGCCCTGATGCGATCGAAGATCCGGTCGAATTCCGGCTCGCTCACGAGAAAGGCGTAGTGCTGCTTCTCGACTTCGTAGTCCGCGTCGCAGAAGTCGAGCGTCACGCCGTTGTCGAGCTCGACGCTCAGGAAGTAGGAGCCGAACGGCTTCGCCTCGGGCAGGCCGAAGAGCTCGGTGAAGAAATCGGCGGAGGCGCGCTTGTCGCGCACGTTGACGATGGTGTGGTTGAGCGCGATGCTCAAAGCAGGAAGACGCCTTTGCCGCTCGCCTGCTTGTCGAACACCCGGTACGCCTCGTCGGCCTGCTCGAGCCGCCAGCGGTGCGAGAAGATGCGCTCCAGTGGAATGCGTTTCCTGGCGATGAACTCGGCGCACTCCTGCATACCCATGGCGCTGAAGGTCCACGAGCCGATCAGTGTCACCTGCCGGCGCAACAGATCGGGGCTCACCTCGAGCGTCACGTCGCCGCCTTCGCCGACATAGCACGCGGTGCCCCAGGTCTTCACGCACCGCACCGCCGCCCGCCTTGCCGGCGCCACGCCGGTGCAGTCGAGCGCGAGATCAACGCCTACGCCGTGCGTCAGCTCCTTCAGCGCTTGCACAGCGTCTTCCTTGCTCGCGTCGATCACGGCATCGGCGCCGAATTCCTGCGCCAGTTTCATGCGCTCGCGCGACGTTTCCACGGCGATGACGCGCGCGCCCATCGCGTTGCCGAGCACGGTGGCGGATAGGCCGACGGGTCCCTGGCCGAACACCGCGAGCGTGTCGCCGCCGGCGATGTGCATGCGCCGGAGCGCGCCGAAGGCGGTGCCGGTGCCGCAGGCGACCGCCGCCCCTTCTGCGAACGACAGCGCTTCGGGCAGCGGCACGAGCGTGCGCACCGGTACCTTCAGGTAGTCGGCATGACCGCCGTGCGCCGTGACGCCGTAGACGGTGATGCCGGCGCGGCAGAGCTGCGACCAGCCGACGCGGCAATGCGCGCAGGTGCCGCAGCCGGCGTAATGGTGGTCCATGACGCGCTGCCCGATCGGCGCTTCCCGCTCCGATACGCCGTGACCACGCGCGACGATTACGCCGCAGGGCTCATGCCCGGCGATGAACGGATCGGCGTTGCCGCCCAGTCCGAGCGCCGCCTGCGCGGCGCCGGGCGGCGAGCGGTAGAACTTGAGGTCCGAGCCGCACATGCCCGAGGCCTTCATCTCGATCACCACCTCGCCCTCGCCGGGCGTCGGATCGGGAAAGCTGCGCAGCTCGACTCGGCGCTCGCCGAGGAAGACGACGCCGCGCACGCCTAGTGCTGGGCGATCTTGGTTTTCTTGCCCGCCTCTTTCTTCAGCGTCATCG
>JAEKLK010000134.1 GCA_019509895.1 Betaproteobacteria bacterium
CGAACCGGCCGCCTCGAGCCCACCCAAGGCGGGGCCGGGCGCGCAGCAGATAGTCGCGGTGCCCGACATCGGCGACTTCAAGGAAGTCGAAGTGATCGAGGTGCTGGTGAAGCCGGGCGATCGCGTGGTCAAGGAGCAATCGCTCATCACGCTCGAATCGGACAAGGCGACGATGGAGATCCCCTCGCCCGCCGCCGGCGTGGTGAAGGAGCTCAGGATCAAGACCGGCGACAAGGTTGCGCAGGGCGCGCCGATCCTGGTGCTGGAAAGCGGCGAGCAGCGCTCCGAGGCGCGCGCCGAGCCGAAAAGCAAGCCGGTGCGAGCGGAGCCGCAGAGCGCGCAAGTCGCGCCGCGCGCTGCCGCCGTGCCGGCCGCAGCGCAGTCGCATCCACAACCGGTGCCGCGCGAGCCGCAGGACGAGACCGCGGCCAAGCCGCATGCCAGCCCCTCGGTGCGCAAGTTCGCGCGCGAGCTCGGCGTCGACCTCACGCAGTTGCAGGGCAGCGGTCCCAAGGGCCGCATCCTGCATAGCGACGTGCAGGCGTTCGTGAAGGGCGCGCTCGCCGGCGGCGGCGCCAAGGCGGCCGCGCCGGCGGCAAAGGCGGGCGGCGGTGCGCTGCCGTTCAATCTGCCCGCTTGGCCGGACGTCGACTTCGCCAAGTTCGGCCCGGTCGAGACGAAGCCGCTCGCGCGTATTCAGAAGCTTTCAGGGCCGTACCTGCATCGCAACTGGATCTCCATTCCGCACGTCACGCAGTGCGACGACGCGGACATCACCGATCTCGAGGCGTTCCGCAAGGCGCAGACCGCCGAGACCGAGAAGAAGGGCTTCAAGCTGACCATGCTCGCCTTCATGATCAAGGCGTGCGTTACCGCGCTCAAGCAGTACCCCCAGTTCAATTCCTCGCTCGACAAGTCGGGCGAGAACATCATCATCAAAAAGTACTACCACCTCGGCGTCGCCGTCGACACGCCGGGTGGCCTGGTAGTGCCAGTAGTGCGCGATGCGGATCGCAAGGGCGTGTTCGACCTCGCGCACGAGCTTGCCGAAATCTCCAAGGTGGCGCGCGACGGCAAGCTGAAGCCGGGCGACCTGCAGGGCGGCACCTTTTCCATCTCGAGTCTCGGTGGCATCGGCGGCAATTACTTCACGCCGATCATCAACGCGCCGGAAGTGGCGATCCTCGGCGTCTCGCGCTCGACCATCCGGCCGGTGTGGAACGGCAAGGAATTCGCCCCGCGCCTGATGCTCCCGGTCTCGCTCTCGTATGACCACCGCGTGATCGACGGCGCCACCGCGGCGCGCTTCAGCTCGTTCCTGGTCTCGGTGCTGTCCGACATCCGCAAGCTGATCCTCTAGTGGCGAGCACCGAGGTCAAGGTCCCCGACATCGGGGACTTCAAGAGCGTCGAAGTCATCGAGGTCCTGGTCAAGCCGGGGGATTCGATCGCGAAGGAGCAGTCGCTCGTCACGCTCGAATCGGACAAGGCGACGATGGAGATTCCGGCGCCGGGCGCGGGGGTGGTGAAGGAGCTGCGCGTCAAGGTCGGCGACAAGGTATCGCAGGGCTCGCCGATCCTGGTGATGGACGCCGCGGAGGGCCAGCAGCCCGCTGCGCGCGACACGCCGAAGGCGGCGCCGCCGCCTGCACCGTCGCGCCCCACGTCGGCGCCGACCGCGCCCCCGGCGCGCGCCGCGGGCGGCGACGTCGATTGCGATGTCGTGGTCATCGGCGCCGGGCCGGGCGGCTATTCCGCGGCCTTCCGCGCCGCCGATCTGGGGCTGCGCACGGTGCTGGTCGAGCGTTATCCGGCGCTTGGCGGCGTGTGCCTGAATGTCGGCTGCATTCCGTCGAAGGCGCTCCTGCACACGGCGGCGATCGTGGACGCCGCGCGCGCGCTCGCCGACCACGGCGTCGCCTTCGGCGAGCCGAAGCTGGACCTTGCCAAGCTGCGCGCCTTCAAGAGCAAGGTGGTGGCCAAGCTCACCGGCGGGCTCGCGGCGATGGCGAAGATGCGCAAGGTCACGGTGATCCAGGGGGTGGCGCAGTTCGCCGGGCCGCACGAGCTTTCCATCGACACCAAAGAGGGGAAGAAGCCGCTGCGCTTTGCGAACGCCATCATTGCCGTCGGTTCGCAGGCGGCAAAGCTGCCGTTTTTGCCCGACGATCCGCGCATCGTCGACTCGACCGGCGCGCTCGAGCTTCCTTCGCTGCCGAAAAAGATGCTGATCATCGGCGGCGGCATCATCGGCCTCGAGATGGGCACGGTGTACTCGACCCTCGGCACGCGGCTCGACGTGGTCGAGATGATGGACGGGCTGATGCTCGGCGCTGACCGCGATCTGGTCGCGGTCTGGCAGAAATTCAATGCCAGGCGCTTCGACCGCATCATGCTGCAGACCAAGACCACCAAAGTAGAGGCGACCCCGAAAGGCCTGCGCGCCAGCTTCGACGGCAAGGATCCCGAGACCTACGACATGATCCTCGTGTCGGTCGGCCGCGTGCCGAATGGCCGGAAGGTCTCGGCCGAAAAAGCGGGTGTGGCGCTGACGGAGCGCGGCTTCATCGACACCGACTCGCAGATGCGCACCAACGTGCCGCACATCTTCGCCATCGGCGATGTCGCGAAGAACCCGATGCTCGCGCACAAGGCAGTGCACGAGGCGCACGTGGCTGCCGAAGCCGCCGCTGGCCAAAAGGCGTACTTCGATGCGCGCGTTATACCGTCGGTCGCCTACACCGACCCCGAGATCGCCTGGGTCGGGCTGACCGAGGATGAAGCGAAGAAGGCGGGGACCAAGGTCGGCGTCTCCAAATTCCCGTGGGCGGCCTCGGGCCGCGCCATCGCCAACGCACGCGACGAGGGCTTCACCAAGCTCATTTTCGACGCCGACGACCACCGCATCCTCGGCGGCGGCATCGTCGGCCTGGGCGCCGGCGATCTCATCAGTGAGATCGCCTTGGCAGTGGAGATGGGCTCCGACGCCACCGATATCGGCAAGACCATCCATCCGCATCCGACCACGGCCGAGTCGGTCGGCATGGCCGCAGAGGCATTCGAAGGCGTCTGCACCGACCTGCCGCCGCAGCGCAAGCGCTGACCATGGCCCAGGACGAGCAGAAGCGAGCTGTGGCGCAGGCCGCGCTGAAGTACGCGCAGGAGGGCGTGATCGGCGTCGGCTCGGGCTCGACGGTGAACCTCTTCATCGACGCCCTTGCCACGGTGAAAGGCCGCATCGAGGGCGCAGTGGCGGCCTCCGAAGCGAGCGCCGTGCGGCTCAAGCAGCACGGCATCCGTGTGTTCGATCTGAACACCGTGAACGAGCTCCGCGTGTACGTCGATGGCGCCGATGAAGTGACCGAGCACCTCCACATGATCAAGGGCGGCGGCGGCGCGCTGACGCGCGAGAAGATCATCGCCGCCGTGGCGAAGCAGTTCGTCTGCATCTGCGACGCGAGCAAGCTGGTCGGCGTGCTGGGCAGGTTTCCGCTGCCGGTCGAGGTGATTCCCATGGCGCGCAGCTACGTCGGGCGCGAGATGCTTCGGCGTGGCGCGCACCCGGTGCTGCGCGAGAACTACAAGACCGACAACGGCAATCTGATTCTCGATTGCCACGGCCTGACGCTGCTCGATCCGCCGGCCATGGAAGTGGAGCTGAACAACGTCGCCGGCGTCGTGACCAACGGCATCTTTGCCCGCCGTCCGGCCGACGTGCTGCTGGTCGCGGAGCCAGGCGGCGTGCGTACGATCACCGCCAAGCGCCCGTAGGTTGCGCCGCGACGTCCTGCTGCTGTCGGCGGCGGCGTTCACCAGCTCGGCGAGCCTGCGCGCGACCGATCCGCTGCTGCCGCTCATCGCCGAGGACTACGGCGTCACCACCGGCGCCGCGGCGGCCGCAGTCACCGGCTTCGCACTCGCGTATGGATTGCTGCAGGTGGTGTGCGGCCCGCTCGGCGACCGCTATGGCCGTTACCGCACGATCGCCGCCGCGGCATTCCTCTCGGCGCTCGGCTCCGTCGCGTGCGGGCTGGCGCCCGACCTGCGCAGCCTGGTGGCGGCGCGCTTCGTCGCCGGCGCCACCATCGGCGCGTTCATTCCGCTCTCGCTCGCCTGGATCGGCGACAGCTTTCCGTACGAGCAGAGGCAGCCGGTGCTGGCGCGCTTTCTCATCGGCCAGATGGTCGGCATCGGCTTCGGCACCGCGCTCGCCGGGGCGCTTGCCGAGCGCTACGGCTGGCGCGCCATCTTTTTTCTGCTCGCCGCGGCGCTTTTCCTGATCGCGGCGCTGCTCGTGCTGGAGGTGCGCCGCCAGCCGCGGCCGGCCGCGCGTGCCGGCATCGTGCAGAGCTTCGCCCGCATGCCGCGGCTTCTTCGCGAGCGCGCGGTGCGCGGGCTGCTCTTCATCGGC
>JAEKLK010000359.1 GCA_019509895.1 Betaproteobacteria bacterium
GACGCCAAACCGGCCGTCTCGCTCAAGAACCGCCGCAAGCGCGCCGGCTGGAACACCGCCTACCTCGAGAGTCTCATCCGCCAGGCCGCGTGAACGGCCGTCCATTCGATTGCCCTGGGGTCCGGCCCTTACCATCCATCAGTTCTGCCAGACGCTCCAGAGGGGCGGGGGCGGGATCAGGAGCTGAAGGAGACGTTGGATGCGGCGCAGGCCGCGCTTGAAGAGGGAAGTTCGGCCGCGGGCCACCTTGTTCGGCCTTTGCGTTGAGGCTTTTTTTCGGCGGGCAGAGGCCGATGCGCGGTGTCCCACATGCCCGTGGACACGGCCCAATGCAGGGCCAGCGCCATGACGAGGAGCAAGCGCCCCAGCCGCGCTGGGTGGCGGAGCTGGCTGTCTTCCAGCCCGAAGCCCCTGGACTTGAAGTCGGAGAACATCGCCTCGATGCCCCATCTGAGCCCGTAATCGAAGGCACGATGGACCGTGGGCGCCTCGGACAGGGCGATGAGCCAAGGCTCGGGGTGGCCCGGCTCGTGGACCATGGCGACATTGGTGACGATCCGCCGCGCGGTCAGCTCAATGCCGCTGAGCATGTGCCGGCCACCCGCGAAGCACGCGGCCAGCGTGGTCTCGCCGCCGCCCTCGAAGACCAAAAGTTCCTGCTTGAGCCGCAGGCGCCAGCCCCAGCCCAGCTTGCGGCACAAGGCGATCAGGTCGGGGCTGCCGTAGAAGCGGTCGCCCATGAGCACGATCCTGGTGCCTGCGGGCAGCCAGCTCGCGACCACGGTAAGCAGCTCCCGCTGCTCGACGAACCCGATGCTGCCCCGAGTCTCGCGGACCCGCCACGCCAGCGGCAGGGCCCGCTCGCCCACCCGCACGCTCAGCATCAGCACCTGATGCCGGGCCGAGACCTTGCTCTGGTCCAAGATCAGGACCACCGTGCCGCCCGCAGCACCGGTGTGCAAGATCGCCGCTTCGGCGAATGGCTGCATCACCGCATCGCCGTCCAGCCGCGGGTCAGCCAAGAGGCGCGCGATCCATTGGTAGCGCATGTCGGTGCGCTCGGCCGGCCGCGGCACCGCCGCCGCCAAGTCCATGAGGTTGGCGCTGCGCTCGCTGAGCATCGTCGCCACCAGGAGCGCCAGCTTGCCGCGCTGGGTCTTGCGCTGCCGCGGCGACCGCCGCGCCAGCTCCGCCTCGATCCCCGCCGCCAGCCGTACGATCCCGCTCATGCTCCACGCTCGCCAAGTCGACGACCGGCCGTGTCCAGCACGCTCGCTCGGAAGCGTCAACCAAACTGATGGATGCTAAGCGTCGGCGCGCGGCATGTTGGCAGCGGCGCGCCGGCGTGCAAGATCGCCGCTTCCGCGAATGGCTGCATCACCGCGTCGCCGTCCAGCCGCGGGTTGGCCAAAAGGCGCGCGATCCATTGGTAGCGCATGTCGGTGCGCTCGGCCGGCCGCGGCACGCC
>JAEKLK010000135.1 GCA_019509895.1 Betaproteobacteria bacterium
ACACGATCTGCGCCGTATCCGAGGCGCGCTGGCCGGCTTTTTCCTCGATGCGTGCGACCACGTACCCGGGCGTGTTGGTCGGCACGATGAAGGCGCTAATGCCGCGCTTGCCGGCCTCTTTGTCGGTCACCGCGAAGACGATGCCGATGTCGGCGTTCTTCCCCGAGGTGATGAACTGCTTCACGCCTTTCAGGACGTATTGATCGTCCTTGCGCTCGGCGCGCGTGGTGATCGCGGATGCGTCCGAGCCGACGTGAGGTTCGGTGAGCATGAACGCGCCGATGGTTTGTCCCTGCGCGAGCGGCTTGAGGAATTTTTGTTTCTGGGCGGCGGAGCCGTAGCCGTTCAGGATGCCGGCGACGAGATTGTTCACCGCGACGATGGTGGCGGTCGCGCAATCGCCTGCCGAGATTTCCTCGCAGGCGATCGCCATCGCGGTGTAGTCCATCCCGGCGCCGCCCCACTCCTGCGGCACGGCGACGCCATAGAGGCCCATGGCGGCAAGGCCTTTGAGCGCGTCGCGCGGAAACTCGTGCTCCTTGTCCCAGCGCGCGGCATTCGGCGCGAGCTGCTCGCGCGCGAAACGCCGCACGGCCTCGCGGATTTCGCTATGGACGGACATACGTCAGCGTGTGATGGGTAAAGAGCCCGCCCGCCGGGCCGCGGCATTCCGCCACGCCATAGATGCGGCGCTTGCCGAACTTCAGGATGCGCGCCGTGCAGTAGACATGCTCGCCCTTCGCCGGCGCGAGGAAGGCAGTGTTCAGCTCGGAAGTGAGGGCGTCGCCCTCGCCGCCGAGCTTCGCCTTGATGGCGAGCCACATCGCGCAATCGGCAGCAGCCATCAGTGCCGGCCCGTTGATGATGCCGCCCGGGCGCTCGAGCTCCGGCTTGTGCGGCAGCTCGAGCGTGCATTCGTCGTCCTTCACCTCCACTACGCGGAAGCCCCAGGGCCGCAGGAACGGCGACGTATCGAGCAGCGTCTGGAGCTTCTCCTTCATCAAGCGAGCTCGAGCGCCATCGCGGTCGCTTCTCCGCCGCCGATGCAAAGGCTCGCGACACCGCGCCGCTTCCCGTACTTTCTCAGCGCACCGATCAGCGTGACGAGAATGCGGGCGCCCGAGGCGCCGATGGGATGGCCGAGGGCGCAGGCGCCGCCATGCACGTTGACTTTCTCGTGCGGCAACCCGTGCTCCTTCATCGCCGCCATTGCGACCACGGCGAACGCCTCGTTGATCTCGTAGAGGTCGACGTTCTTCGCGCTCCAGCCCGTGCGGTCGAAGAGCTTGCGAATGGCGCCAACGGGCGCAGTGGTGAATAGCCCCGGCTCTTGCGCGTGCGTCGATTGGCCCATCACCACCGCGAGCGGCGTGAGGCCGCGCTTCTCCGCGGTCGAGCGGCGCATCATGACGAGCGCGGCCGCGCCGTCGGAGATCGAGCTCGAGTTGGCCGCGGTGACGGTGCCGTCCTTGCGGAATGCGGGCTTCAGGGTCGGAATCTTTTCCAGGTTCGCCTTGAAGGGCTGCTCGTCGTTCTCGACGAAGCGCTCCTCTTTTCCGGCCTTGATCGCGAGCGGCGTCAGCTCCCAGGCGAACCAGCCTTCCTTGTTCGCCTGCTGCGCGCGCTTGAGCGAGGTGATGGCGAACTCATCCTGCGCTTCGCGCGAGAACGCATATTTTTGTGCGCAATCCTCGGCGAAGCTGCCCATGAGTCGGCCTTTGTCATACGCATCCTCGAGGCCGTCGTAGAACATGTGGTCGATCACCTGACCATGTCCCATGCGCAGGCCGGCGCGCGCTTTCGGCAGCAGGTAGGGTGTGTTGGTCATCGACTCCATGCCACCCGCAACGATCACGTCGGCATTGCCGGCGGCGAGAATGTCGTGCGCGAGCATGGCTGCTTTCATGCCGGAGCCGCACATCTTGTTGATCGTGGTGCAGCCGGTCGCGAGTGGCAGGCCGGCGCCGAGCGCGGCCTGGCGCGCGGGCGCCTGACCTTGTCCGGCCGGCAGCACGCAGCCCATCAGCACCTCTTGCACGTCCTCCGGGCGGATGCGCGCGCGCTCCACCGCGGCGCGAATGGCGGCTGCGCCGAGTTCGGGTGCGGCGAAGGTTTTCAGCTCGCCCTGGAAGGCGCCCATGGGCGTGCGCGCGGCGGCGACGATGACGATCGGATCGGATTGCATGGCTACTCCTTGACTAAGGCCGCGCCTGCGCGCAGCGCGGCGATGGTTTCCTGCTCGAGCGTGCGAATGAGCTCGGCGGCTGGCAGCTTGCGCGACAGCGCCGCTGCCTGCCCGGCCCACAGGGCGACGCAATCCGGTTTGCCGGCTTTGGCGGACGCGACGCGCAGCTTGCTGGTGATGCTGCTTTGCGCCGGGAATGCGAGCTGCGGCGCGTCGGCCATTTCGCGAATGAAACGATTGGCCAGACCGCGAGCGGGCTTGCCGGAAAATTTCTCGGTGATGCGCGTGTCGTCTTCTTCAGTGGCGAGCAGCGCGTCCTTGTGCACCTGCGACGCGCCGCTCTCGGGACAGGGCAGGAAAGCGGTGCCGAGCTGTGCCGCCTGCGCACCGAGCGCAAGCACGGCAGCGATGCCGGCGCCATCCATGATGCCGCCCGCCGCGACGACCGGGATGCGCACGGCGCGCGCGACGAGGCGGGTCAGCGCGAGCGTGCCGGTGAGCGCATCGTAGGGATCGCCCATCCATGTGCCGCGGTGGCCGCCCGCTTCACCGCCTTGTGCGATGACGAAGTCGAAGCCCGCCGATTCGAGGTGCTTTGCTTCGGCGACAGTGGTCGCGGCGCCGCCGACGAGCATGCCAAGCGACTGAAACTTTTTGACTCGCTCGCGCGGCAGATCGGCGAGGTGCGTCGTAAATGCGCGCGGACGGATGCGCTCGACCGTGGCGAGCTGCGCTTCGAGATCCGGTGCATAGGGCGGCTGCACCGGCTGCGGCGCGCCAAGGCCGAGCTCGGCATAGAAATGCGCCACTGCGTCGAGCGCGGCCCGCTGGTTCGTTATCTCTCCGGGCTGAGGCGAGGTGAAGAGATTGATGAGGAAAGGCGCCTGCGTGCGCTCGCGCACCCACGCGGCCTGCTTCTCCATGTCTGCCGGTTGTGTGTAGGCGAAGCCGAAGCAGCCCAGTGCGCCTGCGGCGGAGCAGGCGGCGACCAGCTCCTGGCTGCTCGGGCCGCCGGCCATCGGCGCCTGGATGATCGGCACGCGAAGGCCGAGCTTGGTGCTCAGGGCGGTGGAGATCACGCGGTCTCGGAGAATAGCTCGCGGCCGATCAGCCAGCGCCGGATCTCGGAGGTGCCGGCGCCGATCTCGTAGAGCTTGGCGTCACGCCACAGGCGCCCGGTCGGCGTCTCGTTGATGTAGCCCATGCCGCCGAGCGACTGGATCGCTTCGCCCGCCATCCAGGTCGCTTTCTCGGCCGCGTAGAGGATCGCGCCCGCGGCGTCCTTGCGCGTGGTCTCGCCGCGATCAAGCGCCTGCCCGACCGCGTACACGTATGCGCGGCAGGCGGAAAAGGTGGTGTACATGTCGGCGAGCTTGCCCTGCATCAGCTGGAACTCGCCGATCGGCTGGCCGAACTGCTTGCGCTCGTGCACGTACGGCAGGACCGCGTCGAGGCAGGCGGCCATGATGCCGAGCGGTCCGCCGGCGAGCACCGCGCGCTCATAGTCGAGGCCGGACATCAGCACCTTGACGCCGTTGCCTTCTTCGCCGAGCACGTTTTCGACCGGGACTTCGCAGTCGCGCAACACGAGCTCGCAGGTGTTCGAGCCGCGCATGCCGAGCTTGTCCAGCTTCTGGGCGGTCGAGAAGCCCTTCATGCCCTTCTCGACGAGGAAGGCGGTGATGCCCTGATCGCTCGTCTTGCCGTAGATCACGAGCACGTTGGCGTCCGGGCCATTGGTGATCCACATCTTGTTGCCGTTGAGGACATAACGGTCTTTGCGGCGCTCGGCGCGCAGGCGCATGCCGACGACATCCGACCCGGCGCCAGGCTCGGACATGGCGAGCGCGCCGACGTGCTCGCCGGAGACGAGCTTCGGCAGGTATTTTCGCTTCTGCGCCTCGGAGCCGTTGCGGCGGATCTGATTCACACACAGGTTGGAGTGCGCGCCGAAGGACAGGCCGATCGAGGCCGAAGCGCGCGAGATCTCCTCCATGGCGATGATGTGCGCGAGATACCCCATCGCCGTGCCGCCGTAGTCCTCCTCGACGGTGACGCCGAGCAGGCCCAGGCTGCCGAGCTTGCGCCACAGGTCCGCCGGAAACTCGTTCGAGCGGTCGATCTCGGCGGCGCGCGGCGCGATCTCCTTGGCCGCGAAATTGCGCACCGAGTCGCGCAGCATCTCGATCGCCTCGCCGTGGTCGAAGCGCCGGCGAGCATCATCAGGGTTTGCTGCATGGTCGTGACGTGCGTACGGTCCTGAGCGTACACCTCGGCACGCGCCACTGTCAGCGTGCGCCCGGCCTTGACGACTTCGCCGCGCGCGACGAGCGATCCGGTGGCCGCGGCGAGGATGTTCATCTTGTATTCAACGGTGACGAGCGAGCAGCTTGGCGGCATCAGGGAGAACGCGGCGTAGCCGGCGGCGCTGTCGGCGATCATGCCGATGATGCCGCCGTGCACGAAGCCTTTCTGTTGCGTCAGATCGTCGCGGAAGGGAAGCTCGATCTCGACCGCGCCGGGGTCGACCACCCCGAGGCGGGCGCCGATCAGCGCCATCGCCTTCTGGCGGGCAAAGCTCTCGCGGATGCGCGTGGCGAAATGCGGATCGGCGGGCGCGTTCATGGACCGGGCAGGCTACTTGACGTTTACGTAAACGTCAACCTGCCTTCCGGCCCCCCTTCTTCAGCTGCTGGTGCACGCGCTTCTCGAAGGTCTGAATCTCGGCGAGCTGCGCCTCGATGTCGGCGCGCTGCTGCAGCAGGCTCTTTCGTCGCGCCCGGGCTCGTACATGTCGATCAGCTCGCGGATCTCGGCGAGCGCGAGGCCCAGGCGCTTACCGCGCAGCGTGAGCTTGAGGCGGGTGCGGTCGCGCAGCGTATAGATGCGCCGCTGGCCTTCGCGGCGCGGCGCGAGCAGGCCCTGGTCCTCGTAGAAGCTGATGGCCCGGGGCGTGACATCGAACTCCCGGGCCAGCTCGCCGATCGAATACTCGCTGCGCTCCGCGCCGTCCGCCGGCGCTCTAGAACGTGTGCTGATACTGCAACCCGAAGACGTGGATGTTCGCGCTGTAGGTGCCGGTGACGACGCCGCGACCGGCCGCTGCCTGGTTGTTGTTGATGTCGGCGTCTTGCACCTTGACGAACGAGTAGCCCAGATCCAGCTTGCCCGCACGGCCGACCTTGTAAGCGGCGCCGAAAGAGAGCCACAGGCGGTCGTTGTCCGGCAGCCGGACGCTGCGCGTTGCCGCATCCGGTACCGGCGACTGGTCCCACGCGATGCCGCCCTTCAGCGTCCACGCGCTGCCCAGCTTGAAATTCGCCCCGGCGGAGAGTCGCCAGGTGTCGCGGAACTTGAAAACCAGCGTGTCGAGCGTGGTGCCGTTCGCGCGCGTGAGCGGCAGCGTGTCGATACGGCTCCATTGCGTCCAGGTCGCGTCGGCGAGGAGCTGCCAGTTCTGGCCAAGGTCGTGCACGCCGCTGAGCGCGATGCTGTCCGGCGTTTTCAGCTTCAGGTTTACGTTGCCGTCCGCGACCAGTGGCGAGGCGGCGAGCGCGGCCGGCCGGTTCGAGAAGCTCGTCGACCCGTCGAGGTCGTAGTCGAGGCTTGAGCGATAGTGCACGCCGAGGCGCGTCGTCGGCAGGATGTTGAAAAGCGCGCCGAGGTTGAATCCCCACGCATCGCCATCGACGCTGGTCTTGTTCTGACCCTCGACGCCGGGCCCGCCGACGGCGCCGAGGGCGGGCGCGCCGCCGACGGCGAATGCGGCGGCCGAGTAGTTGACCGCAGTCGTGAGATCGACCTTGCCGTGCTGGTAGCTGATCCCGCCGCCAACACTGACCGCGTCACTCACCTTGAACGACACGGCCGGGTTGATGTTGACCGTCTCCACTTCCGACTGGACGCCCTGGAAGCGGCCGATCCAGTTCGAGTCATATTTGGTCGCAAGCCCGAAGGGCACGCTGACGCCGAGGCCGATGTTCCACTTCGGCCCGAGGTCCATGGCGAAAAAGAAACTCGGCACGAGCTTCGCTTCGCCGGCATCGCCGCCGCTGCCGTTCAGTGCCGGATTGCTGAGCGCGGCCGGCACGCTTCCCTTGTTCTCGAACTCGGTGCTGGGCGCGATGTAGGCGCCGCCGAGCGAAAAGTGTTTGCCAGGCGCGAGGCGCGCCATTCCGGCGGGGTTCCACCACACGGTGGTCGCGTCTTCCGCGACAGCGGCCGCGCCGGCATAGGCGTTTCCGAGGCCGCTGATCCCTTGCTCGTGAAGCGCGAAGCCCGCGGCGCGCGCCTGGAGCGCGCTGAACATGAGGCAGGCGGACGCAACCGCCAAGGCCGTGACGTTTCGCTGCATGGTTTCCTCCCCTCGATCGGAAACGCGGACGTTATAGGATAGATTCCGCGTCTGCAATGCCGGCTCTCAGCTATCCATATCCCGACGTCCCGCTGCCCGGCACGGCGCTCGAAGTTGCGCCCGGCGTGCGTTGGCTGTCGATGCCGCTGCCGTTTCAGCTAGACCATATCAACCTGTGGCTGCTCGAGGACGCTGACGGGACGACGATCGTCGACTGCGGTATCGGCAACGAGCAGACACGCGCGCTGTGGGAGAAGATTCTCGCGACGGTGCGGAACGTGAAGCGCGTCATCCTCACCCACTACCATCCTGACCATGCCGGCAATGCGGCGTGGCTCTGCAGCCGGTTCGGCGTAGAACTCTGGACGACGCAGGGCGAATACCTCACGGCGCATGCGGTGCGCGAGCGCGCCGCCGGCTACACCAGCGAGGCGGTGCTCGAGGTCTTTCGCCACAACGGCCTCGACGAGGCCCGCGTGCGCGCCATGACCAGCAACCGCAATCGCTACGCCGAGCTGGTGCCGGAGTTCCCGCATTCCTACCGGCGCATCATCCAGGACGACCGCGTGCGTATCGACGGGCATGAGTGGCGCGCGCTCATCGGCCATGGCCATGCGCCGGAGCACCTGTCGCTTTACAGCGAAGCGCTGAACGTGGTGATTGCCGGCGACATGCTGCTCTCGACCATCTCGACCAATGTCAGCGTCTGGTCGATAGACCCGCAAGGCGATCCGCTGCGCCTGTTCCTGGATTCGATACGGCGCTACCGCGAGCTGCCGGCCGATGTGCTGGTGCTGCCGTCGCATGGGAAACCCTTTCGCGGCGCGCACGACCGGGTGGCAGACCTGGAGGAGCACCACCGCACGCGTTTTGCGGCGCTTAAGGGAGAGCTGGCCCACGGCGAGCGCAGCGCCGGGGACCTGCTGCCTGTGCTTTTTCGCCGGCCGCTCGACGCGCACCAGACTTTTTTCGCAATGGGCGAGGCGATA
>JAEKLK010000136.1 GCA_019509895.1 Betaproteobacteria bacterium
CTCGCGCCGACCAGCTACGACGGCTACGTGATCGGCGACGGCATCCTCTTCCACCTCGAAGACGACCACATGGTGTTCGTCGGCCGCGCCCCGGCCGCAAGCTGGATCCAGTTCCACGCCGAGACGGGCGGCTTCAACGTCAAGACGCGCAAGGACGACCGCTCGCCCGGCAACACCAAGGGGCTGGCCATCAACCGCACCAACTACCGCTTCCAGATCCAGGGTCCGAATGCCTGGAAGGTGATCGAGAAGCTGAACGGCGGACCGGTGCCGGAGCTCAAGTTCTTCCACATGGCGACGATGAAGATCGCCGGCCGCACGGTGCGCACGCTGCGCCATGGCATGGCGGGCGCCCCCGGCCTCGAGATCTGGGGCCCATACGCCGAGCGCGAGGAGATCCGCGCTGCGATCGTCGCTGCCGGGCGGGAGTTCGGCCTGAAGGAAGTCGGCGCACGCGCCTATGCCACCAACACTTGCGAGTCGGGGTGGATCCCCTCCCCGCTGCCCGCCGTCTACACCGGCGAGAAGATGAAGAAGTATCGCGAGTGGTTGCCGGCGTCGAGCTACGAGGCGACGGGGTCGATCGGCGGCAGCATGAACTCGACCAATATCGAGGACTACTACGTCACGCCCTACGAGATGGGGTACGGCCCGTTCATCAAGTTCGACCACGACTTCATCGGCCGCCAGGCGCTGGAGAAGATGGCCGGCAAGCCGCACCGGAAGAAAGTGACGTTCGCGTGGAACGCCGAGGACGTGATCAAGATCTGGCGCTCGATGCTCGAGCAAGGCGATCCGTACAAGTTCATCGACCTGCCGCTCTCGAACTACGCCTCGGCCTCGTACGACAAGGTGCTGATGGCCGGCAAGCAGGTCGGCCTCAACATGTTCAGCGGCTACAGCTACAACGAGCGCTCGATGCTGTCGCTCGGCATCGTCGACCCGGACATCGCGCTCGGCACCGAGGTGAGGATCCTGTGGGGCGAGGAAGGCGGCGGCACGAAGAAGCCCACCGTCGAGCGCCACAAGCAGCTCGAGATTCGCGCCATCGTCAGCCCGGCGCCCTACGCCAAGCAGGCGCAGACCACTTACCACGAGGGCTGGCGCAGCAAGGCGACGGCCTAGCATGCCGGCGCCGTTCCGCGCCGATCATGTCGGCAGCCTGCTGCGGCCGCAGGAGCTGCACGAGCTGCGCGAGCAGGTCCGGCGCGGCAAGGCCGATGCCGCCAGCCTCAAGGCGGCGGAAGACCGCCTGATCCGCGAGGTGGTGAAGCTGCAGGAGGACCTCGGCCTGCCGTCGATCACCGACGGCGAGTTCCGCCGCGACTGGTGGCACATCGACTTCCTGGCCGGTTTCGACGGCGTCGCGCTGCACCAGGAAGAAGATCCGTATCACGGCATTCAATTCAGGGGCACGGAGGCGAAACCGCCGACCCTGCACGTCACGAGCAGGCTCAAGCGCTCGAAGCCGAGCATGGTGCCGCATTTCGAGTTCCTGAAAAGCGTGGTGCAGAAGGGCACGCCCAAGTTCACCATGCCCTCGCCCGCCATGCTGCACGCGCGTGGCGACCGCGGCTCGATCCGCCAGACCTACCCCAACGCCGACAACTTCTGGGCGGACCTCACGCAGTGCTACCGCGAGGAGATCAGCGATCTCTACCGCGCCGGCTGCCGCTACCTGCAGATCGACGACACCACGATCGCGATGTTCGGCGACCCGAAGGTGCAGGAGCAGTTCCGCAAGCTCGGCGACGATCCGAAGAAGGACGTCGCCCTCTACGCCGAGGCGGTCAACGCCGCGATCCGCGACGTGCCCGACGACATGGCGGTCGCGATCCATACCTGCCGCGGCAACTTCAAGAGCACCTGGCTCGCGAGCGGCTCTTACGACTACGTCGCCGAAACGGCGTTCTCGAGATTGGACGTCGACGGCTTCTTCCTGGAGTTCGACGACGAGCGCTCCGGCAGCTTCGAGCCGCTGCGCCACGTGCCCCGGGGCAAGAAGGTGGTGCTCGGCCTGGTGTCTTCAAAGCTTCCCGAGCTCGAGCCAAAGGACATGCTGAAGAGAAGAATCGACCAGGCCGCGAAGATTGTCCCCATGGAGAACCTTTGCCTGTCGCCGCAGTGCGGCTTCTCCAGCACGCACCACGGCAACAACCTGACCGTCGAGCAGGAAAAGGCAAAGCTCAAGCTCTGCATCGACGTCGCGCGCGAGGTCTGGGGCGGCCAAGCGCTGCCCCGCTAGCCCATCTCGCGGCAATCGGGCATTCTCTAGCCCTTCTCTGGAGGAGGAGATCGGGCATGAAGAACATCATCATCGCCGCCGGCGCGGCCGGCGCGCTCGCATTCTGTGTCAGCGTTACCCAGGCTCAGCAGCTCAAGGGCGAATACAAGCTCGGCGTGCTCGAGCCGCTCACCGGCAACCTCGCGGCGCAAGGGAAGCTTCACCTCGAGGGCTACGAGCTCATGCGCGACCTGATCAACACCCGCTTCGGCGGCGTCATGGGGCGCAAGCTGGTGCTGGTCGTCGGCGACGCGCCGGACCCGACCGCGGCGGCCTCCGAGGCGACCCGTCTCGCCACGCGCGAGGGAGTGAAGATCATCACCGGCACGTTCTCCTCGATCCTGTGCGGCGCCGCGAGCGAAGCGGCCGCACGGCAGAACGTCATCTACTGGGAGACGTCGTGCGTCGATCCACGCTTCACGCGGCGCGGGCTGAAGAACGTGTTCCGCACCGAGATCGATGGCGTGGGCTTCGGCTGGTACAACGTCGAGTTCATCGCCAAGTACCTGGCGCCGCGCCTGGGCAAGAAGCCGAACGAGCTGCGCATCGCCTACATCGCCGAGGACTCCTCCTACGGCCAAGGCGTCACCGAGGCGGCGCGCGAGCGCGCCAAGAAGGAATTCGGCATGCAGGAAGTCGCGCTCGAGTACTACACGTACACGACCAATGACCTGACGCCGGTGATCCTCAAGCTCAAGAACGCGAACCCGGATGTCCTGCACCACATCGCGCGCGACCAGGACGCCATCCTCTTCTGGCGCCAGGCGCGCGAGCAGAACTTCGAGGTCAAAGCCGTGGTGCATGCGGGCGCCACAGGCTACGGCAATCCCGGCTTCGGCAAGGCGCTCGGCAACGAATCCAACGGGCCGTTCGCGCTAAGCGAGCCGGGCGTGGCATTCCTCGTCGACAAGCTGCGGCCCGACGGGCAGAAAATCGAGCACGCGTTCCGGGAAGCGCTCAAGGCGAAGACCGGCTCGGACGTGCCGGCCGGCGGCCATCAGCTCGCCGCGGGCGGCCTGTGGCTCCTCAAGGTGGTGCTCGATGCAGCCAAAACCGACGAGCTGGACAAGTTCCGCGCGGCGGTGATGAAGATGGACGTGCCGGTCGGCAGCCTGATGAACGGCTGGGGCGTCAAGTTCGACGAGTCGGGCCAGAACTCCAACGAGCGGGTGCAGCACTACATGCTGCAATGGCAGAACGGCGCGCTCGTGACGGTGTGGCCGGAGGAGTTCACGAGCAGCCGGGCGAAGTGGATGCCGCTCGGGCCGTGGAACCAGCGCAAGTAGCGCCCTGATCTCCCAGCTCATCGTCTCGACCATCCTGCTGGGCGGCATCTACGCCCTCATTGCGGTCGGGCTGACGCTGATCTTCGGCGTCATGCGCGTCGTCAACTTCGCGCACGGTGAGTTCCTGATGTTCGGCATGTACGGCGCGTTCTGGGCGTTCACGCTGCTGCATGCCGATCCATACCTGACGCTGGTGATCGCCATTCCCGTGTTCCTCCTTGTCGGCTGGGGGAGCTACGCACTGATCATGCGTCCGATCGTGCACACCTCGCACAACGTGCAGGTGTTCACCACAGTAGGACTCTCCATCGTGCTGCAGAACTTGGCGCTGGTGCTATGGAGCGGCGAGGCGCGCTTCGTGCGCACCCGCTATTACGGCTCGGTCGTCAACATCGGCGAGGCCGTGCTGAACCTGGCTCAGGCAGTCGCCTTTGTGCTGGCGGTCAGCGCAACGGCGGCGCTCTTCGCCTTCATGCGCTGGTCTTATGCCGGCAAGCTGATGCGCGCCACCGCGCAGGACCGGGACGCCGCTTCCCTCATGGGCATCGACACCGATCGCATCTACGCGCTCACCTGGGCGGTCGGCATCGCCTGCGTCGGCGCGGCCGGCGTATTGCTCGCGCCGATTTACGCGGTGTATCCGACCGCCGGCCTGCAGTTCGTGCTGATCGCCTACATCGCGGTCGTGCTGGGCGGCCTCGGCGACATGATCGGCGCGCTCATCGCCGCGCTGATCGTCGCGGCGGTGGAGGTCATTGGCTCGTACACCATCGGCACCGCGTGGAAGGAGGTGCTCTACCTCCTGCTGTTCATGCGCTCGGCGTGTGAAGACCTACGCCGGCGCGATCGCGTTCTTCGCCGCGGCCGCGCTTGCACCGTTCGTCGTCACGGACGCCTTTCTGCTCGACAGCGTGATCCTGATCCTCATCTGGGGCTCGGCCGCAGGCGCGTGGAACATCGCCGGCGGCTACGCCGGGCAGATCTCCCTCGGCCATTCCGCGTTCTTCGGCTTGGGCGCCTACGCCGCCGCGCTCTGCGGCGTGCGCTGGAACATCTCGCCCTGGTGGGGCCTCCTGATCGGCGCCGCGCTCGCGAGCGCGGCGGGCAGCGTCATCGGCTTCTTGTCGAACCGGCTACGCGGGCCCTACTTCGTGAT
>JAEKLK010000137.1 GCA_019509895.1 Betaproteobacteria bacterium
GTTCACTATCAGCAGCGGCGAGCCGTCGTAGTAGTAGAAGAAGCGCGCGTAGCTCTCGACAAGAAGCGCGAGGTATGGCTCGCTCACCGGCCGCTCGTAGCCGCGCGAGCGCCGGCGCACGCGCTCGATCAGCGTCGCCGGTTGCGCCTGCAGGTAGACGACCAGATCGGGGGCCGGCGCGTGCGGCCGCAGCGCCTCGTAGATCTTCTGGTAGAGCGCAAGCTCGTCGGCCGAGATCGTGAGGCGCGCGAACAGCGGATCCTTGTCGAGCAGGAAGTCGCCGACCACCGGCCGCGCGAAGAGGTCTGGCTGCGCGAGCGGCTCGACCAGGCGCGAGCGCTGGAAAAGAAAAAAAAGCTGCGTCGGCAGCGCGTAGCGCGGCATGTCCTGGTAGAAGCGCGCGAGAAACGGGTTCTCCTCCGGCTGCTCGAGCACGAGATCGGCGGTGAGCCGCGCTGCGAGGCGCCGAGCGAGGCTGGTCTTGCCCGCGCCGATCGGTCCTTCGACCACCAGGTAGCGAAACTTATCCACTGAAAACGAAGTACACCGCGCCCATGATGCAGAGCGAGGCCCAGAGGTAGTCGAGCTTGAGCGGCTGCTTCATGTAGAAGATCGCGAAAGGCACGAACACCGTCAGGGTGATCGCTTCCTGCAGGATCTTGAGCTGCGCCAGCGTGAGGTCCCGGTAGCCGAGCATACCAGGCGAACGTCATGAAGACGTTCGAGGCGACCAGCATCAGCGCGCACAGCGTGACATTGGAAAGCTGCATCAGCCCAGGCGCTCGACTTTCTGGCCGGGAAGCGCGGCGGCACACGCTGCGGCGCTGCCGCGCCCGGGAATGTGCGCGTCGGGCGCGAGCTCGAGCAGCGGCAGCAGCACGAACGCGCGCTCGTGCATGCGCGGATGCGGCACGACGAGCTGCGGCGCCGCGATGCGCTGTTCGCCGAAGAGCAGCAGATCGAGATCTAGCGTGCGCGGCGCGTTGGCGAAGCTCCGCCGCCGGCCGTGGCGGCTTTCAATCGCCTGCAGCTCGGAAAGGAGCTCGAATGCCTCGAGCTCGGTGTCGAGGCGCGCGACCGCATTGACGAACTCAGGCTGCGCCTCGTAGCCAAGCGGTGCGCTGGCGTAGAGCGCCGAGCGCGCCGCGAGGCGGCTGCGCGCTATCTCGCCCAGCTCGTCGAGCGCCCGCTCGACCTGGGCGCGGGGATCAGCGAGGTTCGAGCCGATGCCGATATACGCCGGTGTCACGCGCTCGCGGGCGTCGGCGGAGCCGCGGGTTGCTTCTTCCGGCGCCGCCGCCGCCGCTTGCGCGGCCCCGTGTCGGGCAGCAGCATCGCCTTCCTCGTTTCGGCGTCCGCGCTGTGGAACGCGCGCCACCACGCCTCGAGCTCCGCCGGCACTTCGCCGCTCGCTGCGCGTACGGCGAGGAAGTCGTAGGCCATGCGATAGCGCGGCGACTCGACCATCCGGTACGGGCGCTGGCCGGAGCGCAGCTCGAAGCGCGGCTGCATGCTCCAGATTTCACGCATGGTGGCGGTCAGGCGGCGCGTAATGGCGAGCTTCGCGCATTGCGTATCGAGCACCTCGTCCATCGCGTTTTCCAGGGCCATGATCGAGCGCTCGCCGCGTGCTTCACGCGCCTTCGACGCGGCGAGCACTTCGTGCCAGAGCAGCGCGGCGAAGAGAAACGCGGGAGATACGGGCCGCTCGGCCAGCACCCGCTCGTCGGTCTGTGCGAGCGCCAGCGTCACGAAGCGCTCGCCAAGCGGCTGCTCGAGGATCACGTCGAGGAGCGGAAGCAGGCCCTTGTGCAGGCCCACGTCGCGCAGCTGCCGCAGGCAGGCGCTCGCGTGACCGGAGAGCAGCAGCTTCAGCATCTCGTCGAAAAGCCGCGCCGGCGGCACGCGCTCCATGAGCGGCGCCAGGCGCCGGATCGGCTCGCGGGTGGCCGCCTCGAGCGTCAGGCCGAGCTTCGCGCCGAGCCGCACGCCACGCAGCATGCGCACCGGGTCTTCGCGGTAGCGCGTTTCCGGATCCCCGATGACGCGCAGCACGCGCTTTTTCAGGTCGGCGAGGCCGCCGTGGAAATCGACCACTTCTTCGCTCGCCGGATCGAAGTAGAGCGCGTTCACGGTGAAGTCGCGCCGTCTTGCATCCTCGGCCTGCGTGCCGAAGACGTTGTCGCGCAGCACTCGCCCGTGCTCGTCCTTTTCCGCGGTATCGGGATCGGCGGCGCGGAAGGTCGAGACTTCGACCGTTTCGGCGCCCATCATGACGTGCACCAGGCGAAAACGCCGGCCGATGATCAGGGCACGCCGGAAAAGCGGCTTCACTTGCTCGGGGCGCGCATCGGTCGCCACGTCGAAATCCTTGGGCGCGATGCCGAGGAGCAGATCGCGCACCGCGCCGCCGACGACATAGGCGCTGAAGCCCGCTTCACGCAGCACTGTGCACACCTTGGCGGCGGCCGGGGTGAGCGCATCGCGCGCGAGCCCGTGCCGTTCGCGCGGCACGCGGTCGACCTGGTCCGACAGCCCGAGAACGCGCCGGATGAAGCGCTTGATCATTCGCGGGCCGGCATTCTACCGGCGCAGCGAAATCATCGCCCAGCCGCGCCTCGCCGCCAGCGCGGCGAGCGCTTCGTCCGGGTCCACCGCCACCGGCCGCGATACCCGCTCGAGCAGCGGCAAATCGTTGTGCGAATCGCTGTAAAAAGTGCTTTCTGCGAAGTCGGCCAGGCGCCGCCCGAGCCGGGAAAGCCACTGCTCGAGGCGAACCAGCTTGCCCTCGCGAAAGCACGGTGTGCCGGCGACGCGGCCCGTGAAGCGCCCGTCGCGCATTTCGGGCTCGGTCGCGATGAGCTCCTCGACGCGGAAGGCCCGGGCGATCGGCGCCGTGACGAAGCTGTTGGTGGCGGTGATGATGGCGCACAGGTCGCCTGCGGCCTGGTGCGTGCCCACCAACGCGCGCGCCGCCGGCGTAATCATCGGCGCGATGCGCAGCCGCATGAATTCGCCGCGCCAGCGCTCGAGCTCCTCGGGGGAGTGCGTGGCAAGGGGCCGCAGGGCAAAGGCGAGGTACTGGTGGATGTCGAGCGTTCCCGCGACGTACTGCTCGTAATAAGTTCGGTTCTGCGCTTCATAGCTCTCGCGATGGAGCACCCCGTGGTCCACCAGGAACTGGCCCCATTCATAGTCGCTATCGCCGGCGAGCAGCGTGTTGTCCAGATCGAAGAGAGCCAGGCGCATGCGCGCCCGAGTTTAGCCGCGGTCGCGTAACGAAGGCCGGCGTGCCCGCCGGCGGCTAGAAGCGGCGCTGTACGCCGATGCGGAAATCCTGCAGCCGGAAGAGGCCGGTCGGATCGCGCGACAGCGATTCGGCGCTCACCGCCCAGTCCGGCGAGAACCAGTAGCGGCCGAAGACCGACAGCGGCCGCTGCTCGAGATCCCACTCGCGCGGGCTGGCGAGTGACATGCTCAAATCCGCGCGCTCGCCAAAGGCGTACGACCAGCGCATGCGCGGGCCCGGCGCGAAGCCGTAGATATCGCGCCACTGGTAGGCGGCAAAGCCGAAACGGTCGTACTCCGGGGCTAGCCAGCTGCGTGCGAAGCTCGGGTCGAGGCCGGGCTCGGCGCGCTCCGGCAGGCGCAGGCCGGATTGGGCCCAGGCGGATGCTGCGGCGAGGAGGCCGGCGACGGCGAACATTCGTACGACGGCGAGCATGGGATGAATCTACTCATCGTCCTTCGGCCTGTCCACCCACCATTTCCTCGCGCAAGGCCTCGCGAACCAGGGGCAGCGTGAGCGGCCGCTGCCGCATAAGTGAATAGCGATCAAGGACTTCCATGACCGCGGCGAGGCTCGTCAAATCGCGTGGCAGGCGGCTGAGCAAGTACGAGGCGACATCGTCGGAAAGCAACAGTCCGCGCGCCGTGGCGAGCGCCTTGAGGTGCTCAGTCTTGTCCGCGTCGGTCAGCGGCACAAGCTGGTAGACCAGGCCCCAGGCGAGCCGGCTGGCGAGGTCGGGACGCATGCCGAGCTGAGCGGGCGGCGCGTCTCCCGCGGCGAGCACGGCCGGCCCGCCTTCGCGCGCCTCGTTGATCGCCACGAAGAGCGCCTGCTGGACGTGCTGATCGAGCACCTGGACGTCGTCGGCGACGACCAGCTGCGGGTTCGCGCGCGCCGCGGCGGCGAGCAGATGGCTGCGGCCGCAGCCGCGCGTTCCCCAGAGATAAACAATGCGTTCCTCGAGCGTCTGCGCCGCGAGCGCCCTCACGCGTGCGAGCGCTTCGCGATTGGGGCCGGGCACGAAGTTGGCGAAATCCTGCTCGCGCGCCGGGGAAATACCGAGCGGCAACTGTTGCATCACGTAGAATTTTGGACTCTAGCATGTCGAACGGTCTTTCCTATCGCGACGCCGGGGTGGACATCGAGGCGGGCGACGCGCTGGTCGAGGCCATCAAGCCCTACGCCCGGCGCACGCTGCGCCCCGAGGTGCTCGCCGGCATCGGTGGCTTCGGCGCGCTTTGCGAGATCCCGCGCAAGTATCGGCAGCCGGTACTCGTGTCAGGCACCGACGGCGTCGGCACGAAGCTGAAGATCGCGTTCGCCCTCGATCGCCACGACACCATCGGCATCGATCTCGTGGCGATGTGCGCCAACGATGTGGTGGTGCAGGGCGCGGAGCCGCTTTTCTTCCTCGACTACTACGTGTGCGAGCGGCTCGATGTCCGGGTGGCCGCGGAGGTTGTGAAAGGCATCGCCGCGGGATGCGAGCTGGCCGGCTGTGCTCTCGTGGGTGGCGAGACGGCCGAGCATCCGAAAGCGTTCATCGAGGGCGAGTACGACCTCGCCGGCTTCTGCGTCGGGGTGGTGGAGAAGGAGCGCATCATCGACGGCCGCAGCGTCGCGGCGGGCGATGTGCTGCTCGGGCTCGCCGCGAGCGGCGCGCATGCCAACGGCTGCTCCAGCTCGCGGCGACGCTGCCGGTGAAAGCGCTGGCGCACATCACGGGCGGCGGCATCGTCGGCAACGTACCGCGCGTCCTGCCGCCGGGCACGCGGGCAAGGATCGACAGCAGCATGTGGCCGCGGCCCGAACTTTTCCGCTGGCTGCAGCAGGAGGGCCGCGTCAGCGAGGCGGAAATGTGGCGCGTATTCAATTGCGGCATCGGCATGGTGGTGATCGTCGCGCCCGGCGATGCCGCAGCCGCCCGGGCATTCCTCGAGCGCGAGGGCGAGCAGGTCTACGAGATCGGCGTCATCGAGCGCGCGAGCGGCGAACCGCAGGCACTCATCACCTAGCGCCGCGCCGCGCGAGGTATATGCCGGCGAGCACCACCGCCGCACCCATCATCTGCAGCGGCACGAGCGCCTCACCGAGCAGCAGCCACGCGAAGAGCGCCGCCATCACCGGCTGAAAAAGCAGGCTGACCGACGAAAAGGCGGCCGGCAGGTGGGCGAGCGAATAGGCGATC
>JAEKLK010000185.1 GCA_019509895.1 Betaproteobacteria bacterium
TCGGCGTCAGGCCGCCTGAGCGCACCGCGGCGAACTTCGCCGCCACCTGCGCATCGCTCTCGCCGAAGATCTGCCGGCGTTCCGAATGGCCCACGATCACGTAACTACAACCGAGCTCCGCTAGCATCGCCACGGACACTTCGCCGGTATAGGCGCCCCTCGCATGCTCCGAAACGTTCTGCGCGCCCCAGGCGATCGGCGTGCCGAGCAGGCGCTCCGCCACCTGACCCAGGTAGGGGAACGGCGGGCAGACAGCGCATTGCGACCAGGGGCGGCCGGCTCCGGCGACGATCGCATCGAGCAAGGTGCGGATCGATTCCCGGCTGCCGTGCATCTTCCAGTTGCCGGCCACCAGCCGGGGGCGTGCCATGCGTGTGAATTTTACCGCATTGCAGTAATCGTCTCAGCTGCAGCGACGCGCGCATTCGCTTAACAGTCGAACTTGCAACGACGGCGGTTCTGCAACGCCCCACAGCTTTGCCGCCGGTTAAATTCCGGGCGAGCGCCGAGTTAATTCGTCACCGCGCGCGAGCGACGCAGGTGACTGGCGATGTCGTCGCCCACCGCGTAACGTGGGCGCATGAAAACAACAGCTGTGATGATCCTCGCCTGCCTGCTCGGCGCCGGCTGCGCCGGCTTGGGTGCCGACTGTGGCGTCGACGCGTATCAGCTCGGGCGGCGCGACGGCCGGCTCGGGGCAGGATTGGAGGCGCAGGCGGACATCTACGGCGCGCGCTGCGGTGCGCCAATCGATCGCGCGCGCTACGCCGAGGGCTACGGCGACGGATTTCGCGAGCGGCCGATACCGCTTTGGTGAACTTTGGTGACGTAGTCCGCGACGAACGGGTGATTGTCGCGGCAGCGTCATGCAAGCGGGTTATAGTGTGAGCGCACGAGGGATTGCCAGACCGCCGAGCGAGCGCCGATAGCTCGCCGGGGTCGGCAAGCCCCTTGGGCACCTCCTCTCTAGAATCCCCGGGCGTGCTCCCGGAGCGAATCCAGGTCCTGATCGTCGGCGGCGGCCCTTGCGGCCTGATGCTCGCCATCGAGCTCGGCCGCCGCGGCATAGGCGCGCTGGTCCTCGACCAGAAGGCCGGGACCGCCTTCAATCCCCAGGCGAACGCGACGCAGGCGCGCACCATGGAGTACTACCGGCGCTTAGGTTTCGCCGACGAGATCCGCGCGGCCGGACTGCCGGCCGAATTCCCGACTGACATCGCCTACTTCACGCGCTTCGCAACACGCGAGCTGGCGCGCTTTCGCCTGCCGTCGGCGCGCGAGGCGCGCGAGAGCGTGAGCACGCTTTCCGGCTCCTGGAGCGCCGCCGAGCTGCCGCACCGCGTAGCGCAGAAATACGTCGAGCAGGTCCTGCGCCGCCACGCCGAGCGCGTGGCGCGCGTGCATTACGGCTGGCGCGTGACCGGCTTCGCCGCGCAGCACGACCACGTCGAGGTGCAGGCGGAGCCGGCCGCCGGCGGCGCCCGGCACGCCGTGCGCTGCGAATACCTGGTCGGCGCCGACGGCGCTCGCAGCCTGGTGCGCCAGGCGATGGGCTGGCGCTATGGCGGCGAGACCGGCGTGGTGCGCGACTTCGTCGGCGGGCGCATGTATGCCGTGTATTGCCGGATCCCCGATTTCTATCGCACCGTACCGCATCCTCCAGCGTGGATGAACGTCAGCTTCAATCCCGAGCGCCGCTCGTTCATGCCGGCGGTCGACGGGCAAGGCGAGTTCGCCTTCCACACGCAGCTCAAGCCGCACGAGGAGGAAGCGCGCATCGACGCGGCCGCGGCCGCGGCCATGGTGCGCCAGGCGATCGGCGCACCGCTCGCCGTCGAGGTGCTCGCGCGCGACACGTGGACCGCCGGCCACGCGCTGGTCGCGGAGCGCTACGGCGAGGGCCGGATCTTCATCGGCGGCGACGCCGCGCACCTCTTCACGCCGACCGGCGGCCTCGGCTACAACACCGCGGTCGAAGATGCGGTCAATCTCGGCTGGAAGCTGGCCGCGGTGCTCAAGGGTCGCGCCGCTCCACGACTGCTGGGGAGCTACGAGGTAGAGCGCAAGCCGCTCGCGGCGCGCAACACGACCTACGCCAAGCGCTTCGCCGATTCGCTGGGCAACTTCCAGCCGGTGGCGGAGATCGAGGATGACACGCCGGCCGGCGCGGCCGCGCGCGACCACGCCGGCCGCTACCTGGAAGCGCATGGCCGCGCCGAGTTCAACATTCCGGGCATCACCTTCGGCGGCCGTTACGACGGCTCGCCGGCGATCGTCGGCGACGGCAGCGCGCCGCCGCCGGAAGCGGCCAACACGTACGCGCCGAGCGCCTGCCCGGGCGGCCGGCCGCCGCACGCGTGGCTGGACGACGGACGCTCGCTCTTCGATCTCTTCGGCCTCGACTGGACGCTCGTCTGTTTTGGCGAAACGGCGATCGAAGCTGAACGCGCGCGTCAGGAAGACCTGCAGCTGGTGAAGCTGCCGAGCGCTGCCCTGCGCACGCTCTATGGCGCGCCCTTCGCGCTCATCCGGCCCGACCAGATCGTCGCCTGGCGCGGCAACGATGCCCAGGCGGGGTTGCACGCATTAGAGTACCTGCGTGGCTGAGCACCACCCGACCCACGAGCACCACGGGCACCACCCGCATCACGCGCATGCGCACGCACCGCGCGCCGGGGCGACGCTCGGCGTAGCCGCGCTCCTCACCGTCGCCTATGCGATGGTCGAAGGCGTCGGCGGCTGGTGGACCGGATCGCTGGCGCTGCTCTCGGACGCCGGCCACATGCTGACCGACGGCGCGGCGCTCGGCCTCGGCGCGCTCGCTGCGTGGATGGCGCGCCGGCCGCCGTCGCAACGTCATTCCTACGGCCTCGGCCGCGCGGAAGTGGTGGCGGCGTTGATCAATGCGGCGGCGATGCTGCTGATCATCGTCGCGCTCGCCTACGAGGCGATCGTCCGCCTGCGCGAGCCGGCGCCGGTCGCCGGCGGCGCCGCTGCGCTGATTGCCGCGGCCGGGCTGGCGCTCAACCTGTGGGTGATGCGGCGCCTCGCGCCGCATCAGCACGACATGAACACGCGCGCGGCGCGACTGCACGTGATCGGCGACGTGCTGGGCTCGATCGCTGCCCTCGCCGCCGGCGCGCTGATCGCCGCCACCGGCTGGACGCGCATCGACCCGCTCGCCTCGCTCGTCATCTGCGGGCTCATCGCCATGTCCAGCGTGCGGCTGCTGCGCGAAAGCGTGCACGCCCTGATGGAAGGCGTGCCCGCCGGCATGTCAGTCGAGGCGATCGGCGGCGAGATGGCTCGCGTCGACGGCGTGCTCTCGGTGCACGACCTGCACGTGTGGACGCTTTCCGGAAGCCGCACCGCGCTCTCCGCGCACATCGTGGTGCTCAGCCTCGGCCACTGGGAACGCACGCGGGCCGAGCTGCAGACGCGGCTGCACCAGCGCTTCGGCATCGACCATGTGACGCTGCAGCCCGAGACGGCGACGCGGCCGCTCGTGCGCCACTGAACGGTGATGTTCGGATCGCGCTTTTCGATCCCGCGCGGTTCCATACGCGGCTCCTCTGCGTTGGTGTAACCTCTCAAGGCAGTAGGTCGTACAACTATCGGGGGAATTGCCATGGAAAGAGCGACAGACAAGCTGGCGCAGGATCTGCGCGCCGTCATGACCAATGCGGAGGAGCTTCTCAGGGCGACGGCCGGGGCACCTGGCGCCGAGATCGAGAAGCTGCGCGAGCGGGCCGAGGAATCGCTGCGCGTGGCGCGCGAAAGCCTGAAGGAGGCCGGCATCGAGCTCGAGGAGCAGGTGCGACGCCATCCGTGGGCCGCGCTCGGCATCGCCGCCGGCATTGGCCTGCTGCTCGGCACGCTGCTCAGCCGCAAGTAGAGTGACCCTGGTCGAGTCGGCGCAGGCGCTGGTCGCGAACACGCTCGCGCTCGCGCGCACGCGCCTCGAGCTCTTCGGCACCGAGCTGCAGGAGGAGCTGACGCGGCTCTTCCTGGCGCTGTTGTGCGCGGTCGCCGTGCTCTTCCTGGCGATCGTCGGCGCGGTGTTCGCCGCCTTCGCCGTGATCGTCGGTCTAGGCGAGGAGCAACGCGTGGTGGCCGCCACTGTGATTGCGGTTGTGTTCTTCGGGCTGGCGGCCGCGGCCGCCTGGAGCACGCGGCGAGTGCTGCAAGCGAAGCCCCATGTGTTCCACGAAAGTCTGCGGGAGCTCGAGCGCGACTACCAGTCGCTCAAGCCATGATCGCCAAGATGCTCGCCTTGCGGGAGCGGCGCCTGGAGCTCGTAGCGCGCTCGGCGCTCGAGCGCGCAAACCTCGCGGCGACGTTCTCGCCGCTCTACGGCAAATTGCGCACTGCGGACCGCATCGCGACTTCCTTGCGTTCGCATCCGGTGGCGGCGGCAATCGCCGGCGCCGGCGCCTTTCTCTTCGACGCGCGGGCGCTCCTGCGCTGGGGGACGCGCGTGGCGGTGCTCTATCCCCTCCTTCGCAGCGCGGCGCGTCGCCTGTAGCGCGCGTCCGTCGTCTGCCCTTGTGTCCCTTAACTCCGGGACGCCGCGAAGAGATCCCAGGAGGCGATGAACAGCGCCGCGACCAGCGGTCCGATGACGAAGCCGTTCGGGCCGAAGACCGCAAGCCCGCCGAGCGTCGAAATCAGCACTACATAATCCGGCATCTTCGTGTCCTTGCCGACCAGGATGGGGCGCACCACGTTATCGACCAGCCCGATGACAAAGATGCCGTAGAGGATCAGCACCACGGCGCTCCACCCAGCGCCGGTGGCTAGGAAATAGAGCGCCACCGGCAGCCACACGAGCGCCGTGCCCACCGCGGGAAGAAGCGAAAGGAAGGCCATCACCACTGCCCACAAGAGCGGCGCATGTACGCCAAGCACCCAGAAAATGAACCCGCCCAATGCGCCCTGCAGGATCGCGATGACCACGTTGCCCTTCACCGTAGCGCGCACGACGACGGCGAACTTCGACAAGAGCGCACGCTGGCGGTCGGCGCGCAGCGGCACCGCGGCACGCAGGCGGGCGTAAAGGCCTTCGCCATCGCGCAGCAGGAAGAAAAGCAGATAGAGCATCACCGCCAGGCTGACGAGGAACTCGAGGGCGTTCTGGCCGATATTGATCGCCTGTCGGGCGAGGAACTGGCTCGCCTGCGCGGCGCTCGCCGACAAGCGGCTCTGTAGCGAGCCGACATCGTCCAGCCCGAGTCGCTCCAACGCGCTGCGCGCCCACGACGGCAGCGCATCGAGCATTTGTCGGAAGTACCGGCCGAAGCTCACCTCGCCCGAGCGAACCCGCTCATAGACGCCCGATGCTTCACCGGCGAGCGAGGCGGCGAGGAAGATCAGCGGCACGATCACCATCGCCACGACGATGGCGAGCGTCGCCGTGGCCGCGAGCGTTCCGCTATTTCGCAGCCCGCGCTTCAGGCGCCGGAAGAGCGGCGCGAACAGGATGGCGAACACCGTCGCCCAAAGGATCGCGCCGAAGAACGGCCAGATGATGACCGCGAACGCCGCCGACACCAGGAGGAGCAGCCAGACGAAGCCGCGTTCCTCTATGGATTCGACACGATCGTCGCGGCTCTCATGCACCGGCGCGGCGCTTGCCTTTCATCGCGAACAGTACAGAATGTGCGCCGCTCATGCTGACGATTATCGGTCTCTCGGGCAGCACGCGCCGCGGCTCGTTCAACTCGTCGCTGCTGCGCGCCGCAGCGGCATCGATGCCCGAAGGCGCGGAGCTGCGCATCGAGTCGATCGCCGCTATCCCGCTTTATAACGGCGACGAGGAGACCGAGCACGGCATCCCGGCGCCGGTGGCGCGCCTGAAGGATGCCATCGCTGCCGCCGCGGGCCTGCTGCTCGTGACCCCGGAGTACAACAACAGCATCCCCGGGGTCGCGAAGAACGCCATCGACTGGCTCACCCGGCCGGCAAGCGACGTACCGCGCGTGTTCCGCGACAAGCCGGTCGCCATTGCCGGCGCGTCGCCCGGCGGCTTCGGCACGCTTCTTTCGCAGAACGCCTGGCTTCCCGTGTTCCGCACGCTCGGCGCCGACCTTTGGTCGGGGCGCCTGCTGGTCTCGCGCGCGGGAAGTGTCTTCGACGCGAGCGGTGCAATCACCGACCCGACGATCCAGGACAACCTACGCAAGTTCATGGCGGGCTTCGTCGCCCACATCAAGGCACGCGCATAACGCAACCCAAGGAGACCCGCATGGCGCTGAACGACGCTTTCTACGCAACCTGGGCCCCGCGCGCGCAGGCGCTGCTGCGCATCGTCGCGGCCTACCTCTTCCTCAGCCACGGGACGTCCAAGCTGTTCGGGATGCCGCACGTCGCGATGTTCGACAAACTGCAGGTGTTCTCGCTGATCGGCACCGCCGGCATCATCGAGCTGGTCGGCGGGGTACTGCTGCTGATCGGCCTCTTCACGCGCCCGGCCGCCTTCGTCCTGTGCGGCGAGATGGCCTTCGCCTACTTCATCGGCCACGCCAACCAGGGCTTCGTGCTCGTGCCGATGCTGAACCGCGGCGAGTTGGCCGTCCTTTACTGCTTTGTATTCCTGTTCTTCGCCGCCGCCGGCGCCGGTGCCTGGAGCGTCGACACCGTGCGCACGCGCCGACCGGCCATGGCGTAAGCCGGCTACTTGCGAATCAAAGCTTCGTCCTTTTAGGCCTGCGCCGCCGATTTCACCGCTGCGGCGATGCTGTTGGCCGCCGACTCGATGGCATCGCGCGGCTCGCCTTCGACCATCACGCGCAGCACCGGCTCGGTGCCCGAGGGCCGCAGCAGCACGCGGCCGCGGCCGTTCAGCGCGCGCTCGGCCTCGTCCTGCGCCCTCTTTATGGCCGCATGTTTCTTCCAATCAAAGCCCTTGGGGACGGCGACGTTGAGCAGCACCTGCGGATACATCACGAGTTCCTCGGTGAGCTCGTGCAGCGTCTTTCCCGACTCGCGCATGGCGTCCAGCACCTGCAGCGCCGAGACGATGCCGTCGCCGGTGGTGTGCTTGTCGAGGCAGATGATGTGGCCTGAGTTCTCGCCGCCGAGCTCCCAGCCCTTGTCGCGCATCAGCTCGAGCACATAGCGATCGCCGACACGCGCGCGGCCGAAAGCTGCCCCGAGCCGCGCCATCGCCTTCTCGAAGGCGAGGTTGGTCATGAGCGTGCCGGCCACGCCCTTCAGCGTCTTCTTGGCGGCGCGGTGGCGCGCAACGACGAACAGCAGCTGGTCTCCGTCATAGGCGCGGCCTTCGGCGTCCACCATCACGACCCGGTCGGCGTCGCCGTCGAGCGCGACGCCAAGATGCGCCTGGTTGTCGCTCACCGCGCGCTGGAGGGCGCCGGGCTTGGTGGCACCTAGGTTTTCATTGATGTTGAAGCCATCGGGCTTGACGCCCATCGCCACCACGTCGGCGCCGAGCTCGTGAAATACGTGCGGCGCGATGTTGTAGGCCGCGCCGTGCGCGCAGTCGACGACCAGCTTGAGCCCCTTGAGATCCAGCTCATTGGGGAAAGTTGACTTGCAGAACTCGATGTAGCGCCCGCCAGCGTCCTCGCGCCGGCGGACCTTGCCGAGCTGCGCGGAAGCGTTGCAGCCCATCGCCTTTTCCATCTCCGCTTCGATCGCCGCTTCCGTTTCGTCGGGCAGCTTGAAGCCGTCGGCCGAGAAGAACTTGATGCCGTTGTCGGCGTAGGGATTGTGCGAGGCGCTGATGACGACGCCGGCCGAGAGCCGCAACGCGCGCGTGAGATACGCGACCGCGGGCGTCGGCACCGGGCCGCACATGTGCACATCGACGCCGGCGGCCGAGAAGCCCGCTTCCAGCGCCGACTCGATCATGTAGCCCGAGATGCGCGTGTCCTTGCCGATGACCACCGCCGGGTCCTTGCTCTGGCCCGACAGCACCCTGCCCGCGGCATAGCCCAGGCGCAGCACGAACTCGGGCGTCATCGGGCTCTCGCCTACGGTGCCGCGTACGCCGTCGGTGCCGAAGTATTTGCGACTCATGCGTTTCTTACTGCCTCCCAGACCGCGATGACATCACGGGTTTCCTTAACGTCGTGCACTCTGAGTATAGTCGCGCCGCCAAGCAGGGCGAGGAGCGCCATCGCCAGGCTTCCGGCGAGCCGCTCATCGACTGGCCGGCCGGTGAGCCGGCCGAGGGTCGACTTGCGCGAAAGTCCGGCCAGCAATGGCACCCCGAGGCTCGTCAGCTCATTCAGGTGCTTGAGCAGCGTCAGGTTGTGGCCTGCGTTCTTGCCGAAGCCGAAGCCCGGATCGATCACCAGGCGCTCGCGCGCGATGCCGGCCGCCTCGGCGGCAGCGACGCGGCCGCACAGGAACCCCTTCACCTCGGCCACCACGTCATCGTAGTGCGGCTCGTATTGCATGGTCGCCGGCTCGCCTTTCATGTGCATGAGACAGACGGCGCAGGCGCTGTCACGCACCGCCTCGAACGCCTCCGGCGCGCCTAGCGCCTGCACGTCATTGATCATCGCGGCGCCGGCCGCGAGCGCCGCGCGCATCACCGCGGGGCGGCGGGTATCGACCGAAACGCAGAGGTCGGCGAGCGCTTCGAGTACCGGCGCGATGCGGGCGAGCTCCTCTTCTTCGGACACCGGCGCAGCGCCCGGCCGTGTCGATTCGCCGCCGATGTCGATGATGTGCGCGCCCTCCTCGGCCAGCTTGCGCGCCTGCGCGATGGCCGCGCGCCGATCGAGGAACCGACCGCCGTCGGAGAACGAATCCGGCGTGATATTCACCACGCCCATGATGAGCGGCTGATCGAGCGGAAAGGAAAATCTGCCGCAGCGGAGCACTGCGGCGGATTGTACGGGTGAGAGAACGTCGCCCCCGCGAAGGCGGGGGCCCCGTTCAACTAAAACCGCGAACGACGAAGGACCGCTTTAAGCAGAAGCCGCCGGCGCCGTCGCGCCCTCGGTGCCGGCATCGCCGGCCGGCGGCTTGGTCGTCTGCGAGGCGGGGGGCTTCGGCGGACGCGGCGGCTTGCCGGCCATGATGTCGTTGATCTGGTCGGCGTCGATCGTCTCCCACTCGAGCAGCGCCTTGGTCATTGCCTCTACCTTGTCGCGGTTGTCCTCGAGCAGCTTCCTCGCCATCCGGTACTGCGTGTCGATGATATGGCGGATCTCGGAGTCGACCTTCTGCATGGTCGATTCGGACACGTTCTTGTGCGTCTGAATCGAGCGTCCGAGGAAGATCTCGCCCTCGTTCTCGCCGTAGACCATCGTGCCGAGCTCGTCCGACATGCCCCACTGCGTCACCATGCGGCGGGCAATCTCGGTGGCGCGCTCGAAGTCGTTCGCGGCGCCGGTCGTCATCTGCTTCATGAAGAGCTCTTCGGAAATGCGCCCACCGAACAGTACCGCGATCATGTTGAGCAGCCGATCGCGGTCCTGGCTGTAGCGGTCCTCGGTCGGCAGCTGCATGGTCACGCCGAGCGCGCGTCCGCGCGGGATGATCGTCACCTTGTGCACCGGATCGGTCTTCGGCAATAGCTTCGCCACCACCGCGTGGCCGGACTCGTGGTACGCGGTATTGCGCCGCTCTTCCTCGGGCATGACCATCGAGCGGCGCTCGGCGCCCATGATGATCTTGTCCTTGGCGCGCTCGAAGTCGTCCATGTCCACGAGGCGCTTGTTAAACCGCGCGGCAAAGAGCGCCGCTTCGTTCACCAGGTTGGCGAGATCCGCGCCGGAGAAGCCCGGCGTGCCGCGCGCGATGATGTCCGGCTTCACGTCCGGCGCGAGCGGTACCTTGCGCATGTGCACCTTCAGAATTTCTTCGCGCCCGCGGATATCCGGCAGCGGCACCACCACCTGCCGGTCGAAGCGGCCCGGGCGCAGCAGCGCCGGGTCTAGCACGTCGGGGCGGTTGGTCGCGGCGATGACGATCACGCCCATCGTCGCTTCGAACCCGTCCATCTCGACGAGCAGCTGGTTCAGCGTCTGCTCGCGCTCGTCGTTGCCGCCGCCGAGGCCGGCGCCGCGCTGGCGGCCGACCGCGTCGATCTCGTCGATGAAGACGATGCACGGCGCGTGCTTCTTCGCCTGCTCGAACATGTCACGCACGCGCGCCGCGCCCACGCCGACGAACATCTCGACGAAGTCGGAGCCCGAGATCGAGAAGAACGGCACCTTGGCTTCGCCCGCAATCGCGCGCGCGAGGAGCGTCTTGCCGGTACCGGGCGAGCCGACCATCAGCACGCCGCGCGGAATGCGGCCGCCCAGCTTCTGGAACTTGGACGGGTCGCGCAGGAAGTCGACCAGCTCCGCCACCTCCTCCTTCGCCTCCTCGCAGCCCGCGACGTCGCCAAAGGTCACCGTGTTGGTGGACTCGTCGAGCATCCGCGCGCGCGACTTGCCGAAGCTGAACGCGCCGCCGCGGCCGCCGCCCTGCATCTGGCGCATGAAGAAGATCCACACGCCGATGAGGAGCAGCATCGGGAACCAGGAGACGAAGATGTTCATGAGGAGCGACGGCTCCTCTTCGGGCTTGGCCTCGACCTTGACTCCGTACTTGAGCAGGTCGGACACCAGCCAGATGTCGCCCGGGGAGTAGCTCGTCACGCGCTTGCCGTCGACCGTCTGCGCCTTGAGCTGGCGGCCCTCGATGGTCACCTTGGAGATGCGGCCGGACTTCACCTCCTCCAGGAACTGCGAATACTCCATCGGCGCTTGGGCGGTCTGGCGGTTGTTGAACTGGTTGAACACGGTCATCAGAACCAGCCCGATGACGAGCCAGATGACCAGGTTCTTAAGCATGTTGTTCAATGACTTACTCCTGTTTTCGGCGACGACTGCGGATGATCGATCTTACGCCGGTTTGCCGGGAAAGTCCGATTGAAAACCTCTGGCAACCACATAGGTTTCCCGCGATTCGCCGCGCGAAGCGGCGGGCTTTACGACTTTCACACTGCCAAACTCATGTTTCATACGTTGCAGGACCTCGTCGAACGTCTCGCCGTGGAACGCTTTCAGCACGAATAGTCCGTCCTTTTTGAGGGCCTTTTGACAGAAATCGAGCGCCGCGTGCGTCAGCTCGGCCAGCCGCGCCTGGTCGACGTTCGGTATGCCCGACAGGTTCGGCGCCAGATCGGAAAGAACGACGTTGGCGCGCGCGCCCGCGAGCGCCTCGAGCAGGTGTGCCTGTCGGAAATCGCCTTTCAGCACCGTAACGCCTGAGATGGGGGCAATGTCGAGGAGATCAACAGCAATCACCTTGCCGCCCGGCTGGACCTTCGCGGCTGCGACCTGTGACCAGCTTCCCGGCGCCGCGCCGAGATCGACGACCATCCCGCCCGGCCGAAAAAGCCGCTCGCGTTCGTCTAGCTCGAGAATTTTGTACGCGGCTCGCGAGCGATAGCCCTGTTCGCGCGCCTTGCGTACGTAAGGATCAGTGACGTGCCGCCGCAGCCACTGCTTGTTCGATTTGGCCACGGCTCATACTAGGCTCGATTTTTCGCGGCGAGCGTGCTGATGAGGCCATCGATGCCGCGGTTGCGCACTTCCTCGGTGAATGTGGTGCGGTAGGTCGCCACGAGACTGACACCAGCGACGCGGACGTCGTAGACCTTCCAGCCCGATTCGGTCTTGGCGAGGTCGTACTCGATCAGAATTGCCTCCGCCCCCGCCTGCCGGATGCGCGAGCGTACGGTGACATCGGTGTCGCCGGCGGCGCGCAGCGGCAGAACCTCGATCGCCTGGTCGCGATAGTTCGCGAGCGCGCCCGAATAAGTGCGCACCACCAGCATGGTGAACTCGCGCACCAGCCGGTCCTGCTGCTCGGGCGTCGCGCGTCGCCAGTTCTGTCCGAGCGCGATCTGCGTGACGCGGCGGGTGTCGATGTGCGGCACCAGCTTGGTCTCCACCACCGCGCGGAGCTTCGCCGGGTCGCCGCTGCGCACGTCCTTGTGCTGCGTGACCTCCTCGGTCACGCGCTTCACGAGCGCGTCGGGCGCTTCCTGCGCCAGGGCGGGCGCGGCCAACAGGGCGCCGATCAGCGCGAGCGATGCCGGTAGAGCCATAGCAGGAGAGCGATCAGCGTGCCGCCGGGAAGGATCAGCTCGACCAGCAGGTACGGGCTGGCTTCGCGGGCGGCGTGGATGAGCTTCGTCATGGCGACATCTTCATCCGTGCGTGCTGCTGTGCGATTTCGACCGCACGTCGCTGCGTTACGGCTGAAATGCGAAGGCTGTCCGCCGACGTGATCAGTCGTTGCAGCAAAGCGATCGTGACAGCGACCGGCTCTGCATCACAACTCGGAAGTGCGCGACACGCGGGCGGCGAAAGCCTGATGTGCTCAGGCGGCAGCCCCGTCGCCGAAGAACGGCTAGGAATCCCGGCGCAGCCAGGAGTCAGCAAAGGCGAGGACCAGCACGGCAGCACATGTAATGAAGACGATGTCCATCTGCTCTCCTTCGCTCGAGTGTTGCCGCGCGCGATTTCCGCGCGATTGCTACCGCCTGGTCCCCGGATGCAAATGAAACAGAAGCGGCAAACTTAGCGCTCTAGATTAGCGGCACCATCGGCAGGATGGCCGCTGACGCCGAGATAGTGGTTCTCCTGGCGCAAGCCGCGAGAGCAGCGACCAGCAAGACAAGCGCAACGCGCTTCATTGTCCGCACGCCTCGAGCGATTGGACGATCACTTCTTCCCAGCCGTGCGGTGCGACGATGCCGGCGCCGTGCAGCGCGTGCGGCAGGGCGGCAAGCCCGCGAGCGGCGCCGAGGATCATTGCGGCGAAGCCGGCGGCGAGGATGATGTTTCTTACGATCGGAGACATGCTTGACTTCCTGTCAGGCGGTTTGGAATGCGTTCGCGCCGAAGAGCGCCTCGACCTGCGCGCTGCGCCCCATGCCGGTAAGGCACCATTCGACGAAGTGCTCGCAGTTGTTGGAGAGGAAGCGGTAGCGGTCTTCGCCGAGGCGCGAGCGCGCACGCGCCACCGCGGCGGCGCCGGCAAATCGCGCTGCCGGAGAGCTTTTCACCTGCACCGGGCGGTTATCGGCGAATTCGGCGAGCGAGATTTCCTCGACCGGCCCGCGGTGCAGCCACGCCTTGAAGCCGGCGTAGTGGATGACTCGGCCGTTACCGGCGTAGAGACCGTGATGCACGAATCCCCAGCGCGGCGTGGTCAGCTGCGCTCCGACGCTCAGGTGCTCCGGCAGGGTCGTCTCGGGATGCGAGTTCATACTGGCGCATCATGGTGTCGCGCGGTCACCGCACGATTGCGCACGCTACGTGCGGCGTTACATACGGTGAGGGCCGGTTTCAAACGAAACCGGTAACGGGGTCCCCGCCTTCGCGGGGACGACGGTCTGCCTAGCGGACGGCCTCTACGGTGCTGCTGAAGACGTAGCCGGCGCCGCGCTCGGTGACGATGAACTTCGGGTGCGCGGGATCGGGCTCGATCTTGCGGCGCAGGCGCAGGATCTGGATGTCGATCGAGCGGTCGTAGACCTCGGCGCTATGCACGCGCGAGAGGTCGAGGAGTTGGTCACGCGAGAGCACGCGCTGCGGCGAGGCGAGGAACGCGGTCAGGATGCGGAACTCGCCGTTGGTGAGGTCGACGTTCTCGCCCTGCGGGCTCTTCAGCTTGCGCAGTCCGATGTTGAGCTCCCAGCCGCCGAAGCGGTAGGCACGCACGGAGGCGTTGGCGTCCGCGACGCTCGCCTGCGCCCGCGCCCTCCGCAGCAGGGCGCGGATGCGCGCCAGCAGCTCGCGCGGGCTGAACGGCTTGGTCAGGTAATCGTCGGCGCCGAGCTCGAGGCCCATGACGCGGTCGGCCTCCTCGATGCGGCTCGTGAGCATCAGGATCGGAATCCCCGATTCCTCGCGCAGCTTGCGTGCGATCTGCATGCCATCCTCTCCGCCCAGGCGCACGTCGAGGATGACGGCGTCCACCACCTCGCGCTCCATCACTCCCGCGAGGTCCTTGCCGGTGGCGACGCAGGTGACTCGCAGCTCGTTCTTGCCGAGGTACTCGGCGATCAGGTCGCGCACCGCGTCGTCGTCGTCGACCGCCACCACGTGGCCGAGCGGGTTCGTCATGCCGCTACCTTAGCCGCACGATGCAGTGCCGTGTCAAGGCCACGAGCGATGTCACGCTCCACGAGCGGCTTGGAGAGCACCTCGGTGATGCCGAGATCGCGCGCGCGCGCGGCCAGCGCGGGCGAGACGAAGCCGCTCATCAGCACTACCGGGATGTCCGGCCGCACGGCGCGCACCGCCCGGGCGAGCTCGCAGCCTGTGAGCTCGGGCATCGACT
>JAEKLK010000138.1 GCA_019509895.1 Betaproteobacteria bacterium
GACGATGTCGGCGCCCTTCGGGTCCTTGCCGCGGGTAAAGGGCCGTACGCCGCACGTGGTGCAGAACATATGGTGCAGGCGCTCCTTGCCGAACTGGTACTCGCGCAGCGACTTTTCGCCCGACAATAGCCGGAAGTCCGCGGCCGGTATGAAGGCCATCCAGGCGCGCGTCTTGAAGCAGTTCGTGCAGTTGCACTTGAACGTGCCCTGCGCAAGGTCGATCGCCGCCTCGTAGCGCACCGCGCCGCAATGGCAGCTTCCCTGGTAGGTCTTCTTCATCGCGGCTTCGCCTTCCACAACCCCATCATGCGGCCCTCCGGATCGGTGAAGAGGCTCAGCTTGCCCATGCCGGGCACCTTCTGCTCCTCGACATGGATCTTGCCGCCGGCGGCGACGATCTTCTTGCGGTAGGCGGCGAGGTCGTCGACCAGGACGTAGAAGAGCATGTTGCCCGGCCACGGGCCTTCGCGGTCGGGCTTGACGATGCCGCCGTTGATGCCGCGCATCTCGCCTTCGGCCGCGGTATCGACGACCCGGTAATTGATCTGCGGGTGGTAATCGACCTTCCAGCCGAAGATGCGCGCATAGAAGTCCGCGACCTTCCCCGGGTCCTTGGACATCAACTCCCAGTGCACGACCGGGTTACCCATTGGACTTGACCACCATCCAGTTGACGCCGTAGCGGTCGGCCACCATGCCGAAGCTCGAGGCGAAGAAGGTTTTTATCAGCGGCTGCGCGACCTGGCCGCCATCGGCCAGCGCATTGAAGATCCGCTTCGCCTCGGCGTCATCGGCGGCGTTGATCGAGAGCGAGAAGCCGTCGAATTTCGCCTGGCCGCTGCACATGCCGTCGGAGGCCATGATCTGCGTGTCGCCGATGCGCAAGCAAGAATGCATGACCTTGTCGCCGGGTACCTCCATGCCAGGCCGTTGCGGCTCGGGGCTCTCCTTGAAGCGCATCAGCATCTCCACCTTCGCGCCCAGGTGCTTGCTGTAGAACTGCAGGGCTTCCTCGCAGCGGCCGTTGAAAAAGAGGTAAGGCTGTACTTGCATGGTCGTCTCCTTAAGCGTCTACGATCATCTTGAAGCCGCCCCAGATCATGCGCTTGGCATCGAAGGGCAGCTTCTTCGGGTCCATCATGCCGGCGAGGCGCTTGTCTTTCATCGCCTTGGCGTGCACACGGTCAGGCTCGGCGCGCGAGCGGTAGCGAGGTGCGCTTGCCCCAGGTCACGTCGTCCGCCACGCATTCGCGGAACTCGAGCGCACCGTGCTCGCGCCAGACTTTGCCGGCGAGCCGCGACATGCGCCGGTATGCGGCGAGACTGCGCTTCGGCACCGGGGTGACGAAGCCGTCAACGTACGCCATGGCCCGCCGCCTCCTTCTGCTGACTGCGCACGGTCTCCCGGATCGGCCGGATCGGCCGGACTTCGATCGAGCCGACCTGCGCGGGCGGGATGCGCGAGGCGATCTGGATCGCCTCGTTCAGATCGCGCGCCTCGATCATGTAGAAACCCGCGAGGCACTCCTTGGTCTCGGCGAACGGTCCGTCGGTGACCGACACCTTGCCGTTGCGCACCCGCACCGTCGTGGCGCTCGCAACGGGCTGCAGCGCCTCGGAGGCGATGCAGTGGCCGCTCTTGCGCACTTCCTCGTCGAAGGCGACGCAGTGCCGGTCATCCATCGCCTGTATCGCCTGCTCTTCGCCGTACACCAGACACAGATAGTTCATAGCGTGTTCTCCGCAATGGTTTCGGTTGCGCGAATCGATCATCTCGATCGTACCCTTGCCGCTATCTCCTTGATAGTTAGGGATCGGTTCAGGTGCCTCTCGCTATAGTCGAACGGCGGGCGGCGAAATCGACAGCCCGGCGCCGGTAGAGGAAGAGGCCCAGGGCAAGCAGGCTTCCGCCGGGCAGCAGGATCTCGATCAGCAGGTACGGTCCCATGCCGCGCCCGAGCCGGCGCGCGATTTCGAGGATGGCGATGACGATTTCCATTTGCGGCTCCTTTGTTCCTGGTCGAACACGGGAGCCGCAAATCGACCGGCCGGATCAGGATTGCAGTTCGCCCAAGCGCTGCCGGATGAAGCGCCGCTCGGGTTCCTGCCGCGCGAGCGCCAGCGCGCGCTCGTAGGAGGCGCGCGCCTCGGCGCGACGCCCGAGCCGGCGGCAGAGGTCGGCGCGCGCCGCGTGCGCGAGGTGGTAATCCTTCAGCTCGCCGCGCGCGAGGATCGCCTCCACCTGAGCGAGGCCCGCGGCCGGGCCGTCGCGCATTGCCAGCGCGACGGCGCGATTGAGCTCCACCACCGGCGAGGGCTCGAGCCGCGCCAGCAGGTCGTAGAGGGCGACGATCTGGCGCCAGTCCGTTTCTGCGGCGCTCGGCGCCTCGGCATGCAAGGCCGCGATCGCTGCCTGCAGCGAGTACGCACCGAAGCGCCGCGTCGCGAGGGCGCGCTGCACGAGCGCGCCGCCGTCGGCGATCAGCGTGCGGTCCCAGCGTGCGCGGTCCTGCTCCTCCAGCAGGATGATGTCGCCCGCCGCCGTGGTGCGTGCTGCGCGGCGCGACTCCTGCAGCAGCATGAGCGCGAGCAGCCCCATCGCCTCGGGCTCGGGCAGGAGCTCGATGAGCAGCTTGCCGAGGCGGATCGCCTCGCCGGAGAGATCGGCGCGCGTCACCGATTCGCCCGCCGAGGCGGAATAGCCTTCGTTGAAAACCAGATAGATCACGCGCAGCACCGCCTCCAGCCGCTCGGCGAGCTGCGGCCCACTGGGGACTTCGTACGGAATTTTCGCGTCGCGGATCTTGTTCTTCGCCCGCACGATGCGTTGCGCGAGCGTCGGCGCCGGCGTGAGGAAGGCGCGCGCGATTTCTTCGGTGGTGAGGCCGCAGACCTCGCGCAGCGTCAGCGCCACCTGCGCGTCCTGCGCGAGCGCCGGGTGGCAGCAGGTGAACACCAGGCGCAGCCGGTCGTCTTCGATCGGCTCGCGCTCGGGTTCCTCATCCGCGGCGAGCGACTCGGCGTGCTCCTCTTCCAGCGGGTCGAAGCGCGCGCGCCGCCGGATGGCGTCGATCGCCTTGAAGCGCCCCGCGGACACCAGCCAGGCGCGTGGATTATCCGGCAGCCCTTGCGCCGGCCACTGCTCGAGCGCCGCGCGAAACGCCTCGTGCAGCGCCTCCTCGGCGAGGTCGAAATCGCCGAGCAGGCGCACCAGCGTCGCGAACACCCGCCGCGACTCCGCGCGATAAACAGCGTCGATCTTCTCGCGCATCTATTCCGGGCGGATGCCCGCGTCGCGGATCGCGCGGCCCCAGAGTTCGTACTGCTCCTTCACATAGCCGGCGAACTCGCCGGTCGGCATGCCGCGCGGGTCGAACGCCTGCTTGAGCAGGCTCTCGCGCAGGTCCGCGCGCCTGAGGAGCGCCTGCATCTCGCGATTGATCCGCTCGGCGATCTCCTTCGGCATCTTCGCCGGCCCGAACATCCCGGCCCACGACTCGATCGGAAACTTCGGCAGCCCGGCTTCGACCACCGACGGAACCTCGGGCAAGAGCGGGCTGCGCTTTGGCAGCGTCGTGACGAGCGCACGCAGCTTGCCTTCGCGCAGATGCGGCGCGACCGGCGCGAACGAGGCGATCATCAGCTGGATGGTGCCGCCCAGGAGATCGGTCACCGCCGGCGGCTCGCTCTTGTAAGGCACCTGCACGAGGTCGATGTTGGCGAGCGTGGCGAACATGGCGGTCAGGACGATGCTGCTGGTGTTGCCGGTGCCGTAGTTCAGCTTGCCGGGGTTGGCGCGCGCGTAGGCGATTAGCTCCTGCAGCGTGCGCGCCGGCACGCCCGGGTGCACGACCACGAAGAAGGTGTAGTTGCCGACCAGCGCCACCGGCGTGAAATCGGCGAGCGCGTCGTAGGGCGCCGCCTTTCGCAGGTGCGGCACGGCCGAGAACGGGCTGTTGGTGCCGAGGATCAGGGTATGGCCATCGGGCGGCGCTTTCGCCACTTCGGCGGCGGCGATCGCGCCATCGGCGCCGGGCTTGTTCTCGACGACCACCGGCTGGCCAAGCGCCTGGCTTAGCGGCACGGCGAGGATGCGCATGACGATGTCGGTCGAGGAGCCGGCGCCGAAGGGCACCAGCATGCGGACCGGCTTCGACGGAAACTGCGCGGCCGCCGGTGCCGCAATGACAAGCGCGGCCAGGAGCGCGAGCGCTTTCACTTCGGGCGCACCACCCGCTCGGGCGACTCGCCGTACGGCGGACTGTAGATGACCAGCACCTTCACCGGGTCGTCGCTGATCGCGGTGAACTTGTGCATCTTGCCGGCGGGAAAGAAGCAGCTGTCGCCCGGCCCGAGCTCGCA
>JAEKLK010000360.1 GCA_019509895.1 Betaproteobacteria bacterium
CCCATGGACAGCTGGGCGATGGTGCAGGCCCTCGATCCGCTCTGGAAGGGCTGCGACGTCAAGAAGAGGAGCTATAGCGGACTTTGGTGGCTGAGGCGGGCGGCGGCGTATCCTCGGTGATGATGGGGTCACCCTGGAGGATACGCCGTGAAGGAGGATACTGTTGTCACCCTGCCGAGGCCAGGAGCGAGCCTCGTGGACGATCCGCTGCTCGCGGTTCTGCGGGACGGCGCCAGGCGGATGCTGATGCAGGCGATCGAGGCCGAGGTCGAGGCGTTCCTTGCCGTCCATGCCGAGCTCGCGGACGAGCAGGGTCGCCGGCGCCTGGTGCGCAACGGCCACGCGCCCGAGCGGCAGATCCAGACCGGGATCGGACCGATCGAGGTGCGCCGCCCCAAGGTTCGCGACCGTGGCGCCAGGGACGCGGCGCCGATCCGCTTCACCTCGGCGGTGCTGCCGGCCTACCTGCGGCGGACCCGGAACATCGAGGAGCTCTTGCCCTGGCTGTACCTGAAGGGGGTGTCGACGGGCCAGTTCGATGAAGCCCTGGCGGCGCTGCTCGGCCCCAAGGCGCCCGGCCTGTCGGCGGCGACCGTGCGCCGCCTGACCGCGAGCTGGCAGGAGGAGCATGAGCGCTGGCAGAAGCGCGATCTCTCAGCCCGCCACTACGTCTACCTCTGGGCCGACGGCGTCCACTTCACCCCGCGGCTCGAGCACGAGCGGCAATGCCTGCTGGTGCTGATCGGCGCCGACGCCAGCGGCCGCAAGGAGCTGCTGGCCGTCGAGGATGGCTTTCGCGAGAGCGCCCAGAGCTGGCGCGAGCTCCTGCTCCGCCTGCGCGACGAGAACGGGCTGAAGCTCGATCCCGAGCTCGCCACCGGCGACGGGGCCTTGGGCTTCTGGCAGGCGCTGCACGAGGTCTGGCCCAAGACCCGGCAACAACGGTGCTGGGTGCACAAGGCCGCCAACGTGCTGAACAAACTGCCGCCATCCCTGCAAGGTAAGGCCAAGCAGGATCTGCACGCCATCTACGAGGCTGGGAACCGCAAGGCAGCCGAGGACGCCTTCGACCGCTTCGTCGCCAAGTACGGGGCCAAGTACGACAAGGCCGTGGCCTGCCTGGCCAAGGACCGCGAGGCGCTGCTAGCGTTCTACGACTTTCCAGCTGAGCACTGGAAGCATGTTCGGACGACGAACCCCATTGAAAGCACCTTCGCCACCGTCCGGCTGCGGACCGACAAGACCAAGGGCTGCCTATCCCGCCAGACTGCGCTGGCGATGGTCTTCAAGCTCGCCAAGTCGGCCGAGCGACGCTGGCGTTGCCTCGACGGCTCCGAGCGTCTTGGCCAGCTGATCGAAGGCGTGCGCTTCCGCGACGGCGAGCCCGTACAAGCGGCCGAGGAGCAAGCCGCCGCCTGAACCTCATCCACCAACATTGACCTTAGCTCC
>JAEKLK010000139.1 GCA_019509895.1 Betaproteobacteria bacterium
GATTGCATGCACTACGTGCGTGGAGCGAACGGAGCACCGAGCACCTGCAAAGTCGTTGACGGGCCCATCAGTCCGCACGGCTACTGCCTTGCTTTTACGCGGCAACCTAAATCGGGGACAGGCACGTAATTCAATCTCCTACCTCTCCGCGAAATTCTAAAAATGGTGCCGATCTCGGCGTAGACGTTCTTCAGCGGCTGCGAGGAGCTGCGCTCGCGGAAAGCCTGCGGCTTACGTGCGCAGGCCGAGCACCCGGTACGCGGGCACCGCGCGGTGAAAACCCTTGAGCTTCAGCTCCCCGACGGGCTGCACATCGACCAGCTCGCCCGCAGCCGCGTACACGCGCTGGCTGATGAGGATCTCGCCGCCGGCCGCCTCGGCGCAGAGCCGCGCGGCGACGTTGGTGACCGTGCCGATGGCGCCGTAGTCGAGCCGTCCCTCGAAGCCGATGGCGCCGATGGTGGCGAAACCTTGGGCGATGCCGATGCCGGCGCGCAGCTCGTAGCCGAGCCGGCTCCAGCGCGCGGCGAGCTCCTCGGCGCGCGCGCGCATCTCCACCGTCATGCGCAGTGCCCGCTCGGCGGGATTGGGCACGAGCACCGGATCGTTGAAGAAGATCATCATGCCGTCGCCGGCGAAACGCTCGAGCGTGCCCTCGTGGGCGAGCACCAGCTCGCCCATGCGCGCGTGGTACTCGCGCAGCACGCCCATTACGTCCTCGGGCTCGGCGGCTTCCGCAAAGGCGGTGAAGCCGCGCAGATCGAGGAAGACGACGGTGACTTCGCGGCGATGCGACTCGAGCGGGTCGGCGGTGCCGCCCTGCAAGATGAGCTTCGCCACCTGCGGCGAGAAGAAGCGCTTCAGCCGGCTGACGCGCTCGAGCTCCGCGAGCTGCGCATTGACGCGCTCTTCCAGCGTCCTGTTCCAGCGCTCGAGCTCGAGCGCCTGCGCTCTCACCGTGTCGTGCAGCGACTTGATGCGCAGCATCGACTTCACGCGCGCCGAGAGCGCCTGCGCATCGAGCGGCTTGGTCAGGTAGTCGTCCGCGCCCGCCTCGAGGCCGGCGACGACGTCTTTCGTATCGGAAAGCGCCGTCACCATGATGATCGGAGTAAAGGGAAAGCCCGGATCGCTCTTCAGGCGGCGGCACACGTCGATGCCGTCGACCTTCGGCATCATGATGTCGAGCAGGATGAGGTCGGGCTTGGCCTCGCGAGCGAGCGCGAGCGTTTCTTCGCCGTCGTGCGCCACGCAGACTTCGTAGCCCTCGCGCGCGAGCCTCGTTTCGAGCATGCGCACATTCGCGGGCGTATCGTCCGCCACCAGGATGCGGGCGGGGTCTCTCAAGCTCGCCGGAGTATACTCGCCGCGCCCCCATGCGGCTCGATCGCACAGACCCGCTCGCGGCTTTGCTGCTGCGCTCGCCCATCGGAGCGCTGGTCGATTGGGCGGCGCGCGTGCGCGCCTCGGTGCAGCGCAAGCTGCTGGTCGCGTTCCTGCTCATCACGCTGCTCTTCATCGGCATGGCGGCCTTCAGCCTGCTCACCATGCGCGGCATGACTCGCCAGAGCGAGCTTCTGGACCGCGCTCATCAGCGGCTCGAATGGTCGCAGCAGATCCATCACTCGCTCGCCATGCAGATGCACCTGACGGCCATGGCGCTGCTGGTGCGAGATGAAGCGGCCATCGGCTCCATCCTGCGCGAGAACAACCGCTTCAACGAAGCGCTGGCGCGGCTCGAGGAAGCGGTCGAGCAGCCGGAGCGGGCCGTCATCCAGAAGGTGCGCGCCGGCCAGGAAGAGGCGATGGCGGTCGTCGCCGACATCGCCAACCTGGTACGCGACTCCAAGATCGAAGCGGCGACGCGGGTGCACAGCACGCGCGAGGATCCGCTCTACCGGTCGATCGATGCCCTGGTATCGCAAATGGTGCAGCAGGAAGACGCCCGCATGGTCCGTCTGCGCGACGGGATGCGCGCCGCGCGCGAGCGCTCGCTGGTGGTGCTCGGCGGCTTCGCCGCCATTGCGGTGCTGCTCGCCCTCGCCGCCGGCTTCGTCATTTCCTGGATGCTGATCCGGCCGCTGTCCGCGGCCCACGGCCTGCTGAACGAGCTCTCGAGCGGCCGCTTCGGCGGCTCGGTCAAGGTGCCGAACAACGACGAGCTCGGCGAGCTCGCCGTGCAGCTCAGCGCCACGTCGCGCGAGCTGGCACGGCTCGATGCCGAGCAGCGCCGCGCCGCGCAGGAGCTCGCGGCGCTCAACGCCAAGCTGCAGCAGACGAGCGTCGCGAAGTCGGAGTTCCTCGCCAACATGAGCCACGAGCTGCGCACGCCGCTGAACGCGATCCTCGGCTTCACCGAGATGCTGACCGACGGACTTTACGGCGCGGTGCCGGGCGACTTTCGCGAGCCGCTCGCCGACATCCAGACCAACGGCCGGCACCTGCTGAGGCTGATCAACGATGTGCTCGATCTCTCGAAGATCGAGGCGGGCCGCATGGAGCTCTCGCTGGGAGAGTACTCGGCCGAGGAGGTCGTCAACACCGTGCGCGCGTCGCTGCGCTCGCTCGCCGAGGAGAAGGCGCTCGAGTTCAGGGTGGAGCTCGACGCCGGCCTCCCGGAGATCATGCTCGGCGACGCGAAGCGCATAACGCAGTGCCTCCTCAACCTCGCCGGCAACGCGCTCAAGTTCACCAAGCGCGGCCGCGTCACGATACGCGCCGAGCGCCAGGGCGATTTCGTGCACTACAGCGTGGCCGACACGGGCATCGGCATCCCGCCCGAACAGCTCGAGGCGGTGTTCACCGAGTTCCGCCAGCTGGACGCCACGATCACGCGCGAGTTCGGCGGCACCGGCCTCGGCCTGAGCATCACCAAGAAGTTCGTCGAGATGCACGGCGGACGCATCTGGGTGGAGAGCCGCCTGAGCGAGGGCTCCACCTTCCATTTCACGATCCCGCTGAAAAGCGAAATGGCGAGCACCGTATGAGCGACAAGACGATCCTCTATGTCGAGGACAACGAGTTCAACCGGAAGATCGTGCGGCAGCTGCTGGCGCAGACCCGCTACCGGCTGCGCGAGGCGCCCGACGGCGAGAGCGGCGTGCGCGCCGCGCAGGAGGAGCTGCCCGATCTCATCCTGATGGATGTGCAGCTCCCCAAGATGTCGGGGCTGGATGCGACGCGCCAGCTGCGCGCCGATCCGCGCACCGCGCGCGTGCCGATCATCATCGTCACGTCGTACGCCCTGAGCGGCGACGAGCAGAAGGCACGCGACGCCGGCGCCACGGCGTATATCGCCAAGCCCTACAGCCCGCGCGATCTGCTTTCGAAGATCCGGGAAATCGTTCCCGAAGCGTAAGACCCCAGGAGGCGCACATGACCTCGATTCGCAGCGCGGCGGCGTTCGCCGCCATGGCGGCCTGCTCGCTCGCCGCCTCGGCCGGCCAGGATGAGCAGTTCACTCCCGAGTTCAGGGAAATCCACTCGTCCTTCGACGCCAAGCACACGCCGAAGCTCTCGGCGCCGGGCTCGGTGAAGCGCGGAGAATGGTTCGACGTGAGCGTCAGCGTGGGCGCGGGCGGCGAGCACCCTTCGCTCTCGGAGCATCACGTGCGCTATATCGCGCTCTACAAGGACACGGCGGAGATCGCGCGGGTCTATCTGCACCCGGTGTTCTCGGCACCGCGCGTCACCTTCACCATCGCGCTCGACGAAAGCGGCACGCTGCGCGCGCTCGCCGAGCCGACGCACTCGGCCGCCTGGGAAGCTTCGCAGAAAATTACGGTGAAGCCTTGAGTGCCTTCACTTCGAACGAGCTGACGGCGCCCTGCGCACCGACCTGCACCTCCTGCGTGCGCTCGCCAAGCGCCTCCTGCCACATGCGCAGCCGGTACTTGCCGGGTGGCACGCGCGTGATACGGAAAGCGCCCGACGCATCCGTCACGGCGTAATACGGATGCTCGGCCACCACGACCCAACTTTTCATCCACGAATGCAGATCGCAGACGATCGGCACGACTTCGGGCTTCGTAAAGGTGATCGGGATGGTCCGCCCGCGCGGCTGCGTGCGGTTGAACTGCGCATTGTCCTTGCCGAGGCCGTGCAGGTTGTGGAGCAGCCGGTCGCTATTCAGGAAATCCACCGTGCCGCCGAGGGGCACCACCACCACGCGCGGCATGAAGACGCAGCCCTTCTGATCCATTTCCACCTTCGGCGGCTCGGCCGGCCACTTGGCGCCCGCGGGCGGATTCTCAATCCAGACGACGGCATTCTGGACGCCGCCTTTCGGCCCAAGCACCAGATCTTCCGCGTC
>JAEKLK010000140.1 GCA_019509895.1 Betaproteobacteria bacterium
GACGTCCTCGCCGACGTAGCCTGCTTCAGTCAGGGTGGTGGCATCGGCAATGACGAACGGAACATTGAGCAGCCGGGCGAGGGTTTGCGCGAGCAGCGTCTTGCCCGAGCCGGTCGGACCGATGAGGAGGATGTTCGACTTGGCGAGCTCGACCTCGTCGTTCTTCGACAGGTGCTTGAGCCGCTTGTAGTGGTTGTAGACCGCGACCGAGAGGATCTTCTTCGCGGTGTCCTGGCCGATGACATAGGAGTCCAGGATCTGGCGGATCTCGCGCGGCGTCGGCAGGTCCGACTTCGCGCCTTTGCCGCCCTTATCGGAGGCGGTCTCCTCGCGGATGATGTCGTTGCAAAGCTCGATGCACTCGTCGCAGATGAATACCGACGGGCCGGCGATCAGCTTCCTGACCTCGTGCTGGCTCTTGCCGCAGAAGGAGCAGTAGAGAAGCTTTTCGCCCGAAGAGCTCTTTTCCGACATGGTCTTATGCGTTCTCGCGGGCCTTTAGACGTTTTCCCTGGAGACCAGAACCTTATCCACGATGCCGTACTTTACCGCGTCTTGCGCACCCATGAAAAAGTCGCGCTCCGTGTCCCGGGCAATTGTCTCAACCGACTTGCCGGTATGCTTGGCGAGGATCTCGTTCAGGCGGCCGCGCAGGTACAGGATCTCCTTGGCGTGGATCTCGATGTCGGTCGCCTGCCCCTGGAAGCCGCCCATCGGCTGGTGAATCATGACGCGCGAGTTCGGCAGGCAGAAACGCTTGCCGGCATCGCCGGCCGCCATCAACAAAGAGCCCATGCTGGCCGCCTGCCCGACGCACAGCGTGCTGACGTCGGGCTTGATGAACTGCATGGTGTCGTAAATTGCGAGCCCCGCCGACACCGAACCGCCCGGCGAATTGATATAGAAGAAGATGTCCTTGTCGGGGTTCTCGGACTCGAGGAAAAGAAGCTGGGCGACGATCAGGTTGGCGGTGACTTCGGTCACCGGCCCGACCAGGAACACCACGCGCTCCTTGAGCAGCCGCGAATAAATATCGTAGGCGCGCTCGCCGCGCCCGGACTGCTCGATGACCATCGGCACGAGGCCGAGGTCCTGCACTTCACCCGTGGTCTTTTTCCAGTTCACGCGCTGCTTCCCATCAACTCATCGAAAGCGAGCGGCTTATCGACCAGCTTGGCCTTCGCGAGCACCCATTTGACGACGTTGGCCTCCAGCGCCACGCCTTCCATCTCGGCGAGACGCTGCGGCTGCATGTAAAACCATTTTACTACCTCGGCCGGACTCTCGTAGGTGGCCGCTTCCTGCTCGACCACCGCGCGCACCTCCGCGGGCTTCGGCTGCAGATTTTCGGTGCGCGCGAGCTCGCCGATGATCAAACCGAGCGCCACGCGGCGCTTCGCGGTCGGCTCGAACGCCGCCGGATCGAGCGGAATCTGTCCCGGCTTCATGCCGCGCGAAACGAGGTCGGCCTGCGCGCGCTCGACCAGCTGCTGCGCCTCCATCTGCACGAGCGACTTCGGCAGCTCGAGCGGCGTCGAGGCGAGCAGCGCATCGAGCACCTGCGACTTGACGCGCGCCTCGACGCGCTTCGCCGTCTCGCGCTCGACGTTGGCGCGGATCTCGCCTCGCATCTTCTGCACGTCGCCGTCGCCGATGCCGAGCGTCTTGGCAAACTCCGCGTCCACCTCGGGCAGCTGCGGCTCCTCCACCGTCTTCACGCTGAGCTCGAAGGTCGCGGCCTTCCCCGCCACTTCACTGCCGTGGTAATCGGCCGGGAAAGTGAGCTGAAAGCTCTTTTTTTCTCCCGCCGACATGTCCCGCGCGGCAGCATCGAACTCCGGCAGCATGCGCCCCTCGCCGATGGTGAAGGGGAAATTCTGCGCCGCGCCGCCCGGGAACGGTTGACCGTCGATCGTGCCGTTGAAGTCGACCGTCAGCCGGTCGCCCTCCTTCGCGGGCCGCGACACCTGCACGAAGCGCGTGCGTTGCTTGCGCAGGATGCCGATGGTCTTCTCCACCGCGGAATCGTCCACGGTCACCTGGGGCCGCTCGATCGTCACCTCGGCGAGCTCGCCCACCTTCACTTCGGGATAGATTTCGAACGTGGCGCTGAATTCGAGCGCGGCCGGGGCGCCGTCCGCCTGCTTCTCTCCTTTTTGTTCGATGCGTGGATAGCCGGCGACGCGCAGGTTCGCCTCCTTCACCGCCTCGCTGAATGCCTTTTGCACCGCATCGCTCAGCACTTCCGAGCGCACCTGCGGCCCGTAGGTCTGCGCGACCAGCTTCATCGGCACTTTGCCGGGCCGGAAGCCCGGCATCTTCATGTTGCGCGCCAGCTTCTTCAGGCGCTGGTCGACCTCGCGCTCGATTTCCTGCGCGGGCAACGACATCGAGACGCGCCGCTCGAGCGCGCCCAGGGTTTCTAAATTGGCCATTAGTTGTTGATCGCCGTTGCGACTTCTACTTGATGGTGCGAAGGGAGGGATTCGAACCCACACGCCTCGCGGCGCCAGCTCCTAAGGCTGGTGCGTCTACCAGTTCCGCCACCCTCGCCGCCCACTGGAGTCCGAAAAGCGGGAAAAAAACAACGTATTATACCTTCGCACGCTGCCCACCCCGATGTCGGTCGGCCACTACGAAAACTTCCCGGTCGCATCGCTCCTTCTGCCACGGCGGCTGCGCGAGCCGATCGAGATCATCTACCGCTTCGCGCGCACGGCCGACGATTTCGCCGATGAAGGCGACGAGCCCAATGATCTACGACTGTCGAGATTAAGCGTCTACCGGGCCGGACTCGAGCGCATCGCCCGTGGCGAGCCGCCCCAGGCTGCGCTCTTCGACGACATAGCGAGAATCGTGCGCGCGCATGGCCTGCCGTTGGGCCTCTTCCGTGACCTGCTGGACGCCTTTGCGCAGGACGTGACGAAAAAGCGCTACGCCAACTTCGCGGAATTGCGCGATTACTGTCGGCGCTCGGCGAATCCGGTCGGGCGGCTGCTGCTGCATCTTTTCAAACGAACGTCTGAGCACGAGCTGGCCGGCTCGGATTCGATCTGCACGGCGCTGCAGCTCATCAACTTCTGGCAGGGCGTCGAGCGCGATTTCGCCAAGGGCCGCATCTATCTTCCGCAAGACGAGATGGCATCCCACGGCGTGAGCGAGCGGCACATCGCCGAGGCGCGCTGCGATGCGGCATGGCGCTCGCTCCTCGCGTTCCAGGTGGCGCGCTCGCGCGCCATGATCCTCGCCGGCGCGCCACTCGCGCGCTCGCTCCCCGGCCGCATCGGCCTCGAAATCCGCACCACCCTCCAGGGCGGCCTGCGCATCCTCGAGAAGATCGAGCGCGTCGACTACGACGTCTTCCGCCGCCGCCCGGTGCTCCGCGCGCTTGACTGGCCGCTGCTGCTCGCGCGTGCGGTATGACGCCCGACGAGTACTGCCAGCAGAAGGCCGCCGGCAGCGGCTCGAGCTTCTACTACTCGTTTGTCTTTCTCCCGGCCGAGCGCCGGCGTGCGATCACCGCGCTCTATGCCTTCTGCCGCGAGGTCGACGACGTAGTCGACGAAGGCATGGAGCCGCAGGTGGCCGCGGCCCGGCTCGCATGGTGGCGCGCCGAGGTCGCCCGGCTTTTCGCCGGCCAGCCGCAACACCCGGTGACGCGCGCGCTCGAGCCGCATCGCGACAAGTTTGGCCTCTCCGCGGCGCGGCTGAACGAGATCATCGACGGCATGGAGATGGACCTGCGCCAGTCGCGCTACCTCGACTGGCCCGGGCTCGAGGCGTACTGCTACCGTGTCGCGAGCGTCGTCGGTCTGCTCGCCGCCGGCATCTTCGGCTATCGCGATGAGCGCACGCTCGACTACGCGAAGAATCTCGGCATCGCCTTTCAGCTCACCAACATCATCCGCGACGTCGGTGAGGACGCGCGCAAGAACCGCGTCTACCTGCCGATCGAGGACCTCAAGCGCTTCAACGTGCCGGCGGCCGACATCCTGCAGGCGCGCGAGTCGCCGGCCTTCCATTCGCTCATGGCGTTCGAGGCCGAGCGGGCGCGCGGCTTCTACGAGCGCGCCATGGCGGCGCTGCCGGCCGGCGACTGGCGCGCGCAGCGTCCCGGGCTCATCATGGCGGCGATCTACCGCGCGCTGCTGGAAGAGATCCAGCGCGATGGCTTTCGCGTACTGACGCAGCGCACCTCCCTCACGCCCCTGCGCAAATTCTGGATCGCGTGGCGCACCTGGATCGCGGCGTAGCGACCCGGGTTGCGATTGTCGGTGCCGGCTACGCCGGCATGGCGGCCG
>JAEKLK010000141.1 GCA_019509895.1 Betaproteobacteria bacterium
CGAACAAGCCCGGCATCCTCTCGGACTGGGCACAGTTCACCGGCGACCTGCGCCACGAGGACCCGGCAGCGGCGAACCGGATGCTGGCAGAGTTCCGCGAGGCGATGGCCGACTGCGCGCGCCGGGCCAATGTCGACATACGCATCGTCGACGAGTGGACCTGGAACGCCGAGCTCTTCGACAAGCAGTGCGTGGCGCTCGTGCGCGACACCGCCCGGCGGCTCGGCTATCCGTCGCTCGACCTGGCTTCGCAGGCGGGCCACGACGCCTACCACATCGCCCGCGTCGCGCCGACCGCGATGATCTTCTCGCCGTGCAAGGACGGCGTCACCCACAACAACCACGAGCACGCGGATCTCGAGCGGACCGTGCCCGCCGCCAACGTGCTCGCGAATGTGGTGCTCGAAAGGGCGAATCGCTAGGAGCGACGGTACGTCGCCAGCACAACGCCAATCACAATGGTGACGAAGCCGACGGCATGGAAGGCTTGAAACACTTCACCGAGGAAAATGATCGCGAGCGCAGTGCCGAAGGCCGGTAAGAGGGGTAGCGTAAATCCGGCGGCGTTTGCGCCCAGCACCGTGACGCCGCGGTTCCAGGCGATAAATGCGAGCACCGACGCCGCGACCGCGATATAAAGCACGGCGCTAACCTCGGGCAGCGTCGGCCGGCGCCACGGCTGGCCCCACACGTCGATCACGTAGAGCGGCAAGAGCATCGCCACGCCGATCGCCGCAATGGTGAATGCGAAGGCGACACCGCGGAGCTCCGCCGGAGCGCGCCTCAGCAGCACCGAGTAAAGGCCCCACATCGGCATGGCGACGAGTATCCAGGCGTCGCCGCGATGGAACTCGAGCTGCAGGAGCGTCTGCAGCTGGCCGCGCGACACGACGATCAGCACGCCGAGAAACGAGATCAGCATGCCGGCGATCTGCCGGTGCGAGGGCTTGTCGCGCTCGAGCAGCCAGGAGCAGATGAGCATGAATAGCGGCCCGGCGGCATTGATCAGCACCGCGTTGATGGCAGTGGTCGTGCGAAGGCCAAGATAGACGAGGCTCTGGAAGCCGACCACGCCGGTCAGCGCCAGCAACAGGAAAAGGCCGGCACGCCGGCGGATGGCGTCCGCGTGTCGCAGCGCTTCGCGCATCCCGAACGGCGCCATGACGAGCGCCGCAAAGAGCCAGCGCCACCAGTTGAGCGCGATTGGATCGAACACGTCGCGCACCGCGCGGCCGATCACCCAATTGCCCGACCAGAGCAGGTTCGAGGCCACGAGCAGCCCGAAGGCAGCGAGACGCCGGGAATCCACCTTGTTTCTCGAAGAAGGGGTCAGGTCTTGAATTGACGCATGCGATGCATCAATTCAAGACCTGACCCCATTTTTGACGTAATCATGCTGCCTAAGCTCAGAACTCGGCGCGCACGACGTCCCAGGGCACGGTGACCTGGCCATCGCCCAAGCGCTCGATCAGGCCGATTCTGACGAGTGCGGTAACGTCCGTGTGCACGTTCTTGTAGTCGCGGCCGAGGCGTTTCGCTAATTCATAAATGGAGCCGGGCCCGGCGTCGCGCAGCCGCTCGAGCAGCGCCCAGCGCGCCGGCGTGAGCGTGCGCAGCAGAAGCGGCAAGTCGAGCATCGACAGTACGCGCAGCGCGTTCAGCTTGCGTCCCTCGAGGCGCCGGTTCCAGGCCGCCTCGAAGCGGTCGAGCGCATCGCGCGCATCGCCGATGCGCAGCTCGACGACCTTAGCCAAGGCGACCGCCCGCCGCTTCCACGTCGCGCTCGAAGTCGTAGCGCAGCTGCTCCACCGAGCGCGGCTCGTAGCGCGTGACGCGTCCGCGTACACGCCGGCGACCTGGCTCGTAGATCACCAGATCGCCGTAGCTCAGCCTATAGGTCAGGTCATCACCGAATTCGATACGCACCACGGCGTGCCCGAGGACGACGGTTTCGCAAAGCAGCGGCATATATGGCTTATAACACCATAGACGGCGTGCTGTAAAATTACGCGGTGAAGGACTTCTTCAACCCGTATTCACACGGGTTCGTGCGGCTGGGTGTCGCCACGCCGCTCGTGCGCGTCGGGGATCCGCAATACAACCTCGAGGCAACTTTCAAGCTCCTGCAAGGCGCGGCGCGCGAGCGCGTGCTGCTGACCGTGTTTCCGGAGCTCGGCCTCTCGGCCTATAGCTGCGAGGACCTGTTCCATCAGCAGGCGCTGATCGACGCCGCGGAGGCGGCGCTCGCGGAGCTGCTTCGTCGCACGCGTAATCTGCGCGCGGCCGCGCTCGTCGGGTTGCCGGTCGCGCGCGAAGGAAGGCTTTTCAACTGCGCGGCCCTGATCGCGCAGGGCCAACTGCTCGGTGTGGTGCCGAAGACCTACTTGCCGAACTACCGAGAGTTCTACGAGGGCCGGCAGTTCACGCCGGGCGACGCGATCGCCATGCGCGAGATCGCGCTCGCCGGCCAGACAGCGCCCTTCGGCACCGACCTCATCTTCCGCCATGCGGAGAACCGCGACTTCGTGCTGCACGTCGAGATCTGCGAGGACCTGTGGGTCCCAGCGCCACCGTCCTCCTATGGCACGCTCGCCGGGGCGACGGTGGTCGCGAACCTCTCGGCGTCGAACATCGTCGTCGGCAAGGAGGGCTACCGCCATCAGCTCGTCGGCAACCAGTCGGCGCGCTGCATCGCCGCGTATCTCTACAGCGCCGCGGGCCAGGGCGAGTCGACCACCGATCTCGCCTGGGACGGGCACGCGATCATCTACGAGAACGGCACGCTGCTCGCCGAATCGAAGCGCTTCGCCGCCGAGCCGCAGCTCGCGTTTGCCGACGTCGACCTGGGCCGCCTGCAGGCCGATCGCGTACGGCAGAACACCTTCGGCGCGACGGCACTCCGCCACCGGAGCGAAATCGAGCGCTTCCGCAGCGTGGCGTTTTCGCTGCCGATGCCGGGCGGCCGGCTGCCGCTTGCCCGGCGGGTCGAGAAATTCCCGTACGTGCCGAGCGATGCCGCGAACCGCGATCTGCGCTGCGAGGAGGTCTATCGCATCCAGGTGCAGGGGCTCACGACGCGCATGCGGCACACCGGCACGAAGAAGCTGATCATCGGCGTCTCCGGCGGACTCGACTCCACCCAGGCGCTCATCGTCTGCGCGCGGGCCATGGACGAGCTTAAGCTGCCCCGGCGCAGCATCCTCGCGTTCACCCTGCCCGGATTCGCGACCAGCTCGCGCACCAAGAACCAGGCGTGGCAGCTGATGCGAGCGGTCGGCGCGACCGCCGAGGAGATCGACATACGCCCCTCGTGCCTGCAAATGCTGAAGGACATCGGTCATCCGTTCGCCAAGGGCAAGAAGGTCTACGACATCGCCTTCGAGAACGTGCAGGCGGGCGAACGCACCAGCCATCTCTTTCGCCTGGCCAACCAGCACGGCGGCTTCGTCGTCGGCACGGGCGACCTTTCAGAGCTGGCGCTCGGCTGGTCGACCTACGGTGTGGGCGACCACATGTCGCACTACAACGTCAATGCCAGCGTGCCGAAGACGCTGATCCAGTACCTGATCGCGTGGGCCGCGGAGTCCAAGGAATTCAGTCCCGACGTGCAGCGGGCGCTGCGCCGGGTGCTCGAGACCGACATCAGCCCGGAGCTGGTTCCGGGCAAGCAGAAGACCGAGAGCTCGGTCGGCCCCTACGAGCTGCAGGACTTCCACCTCTACTACACGCTCCGCTTCGGCTATGCGCCGGCGAAGGTGGCCTTCCTCTGCTGGAGCGCGTGGCACGACAAGTACAAGCTCGCCTCCATCCGCAAATGGCTCGGCGTGTTCCTGCGCCGCTTCTTCCAGATGAGCCAGTACAAGCGCAGCGCCATCCCGAATGCGCCGAAGGTCGGCTCGGGCGGCTCGCTTTCGCCGCGCGGCGACTGGCGCGCGCCCTCCGATGGCAACGCCGACGTCTGGCTTAAGGCACTCGAGGACGTGCCGGCGAAATAGCGGCTCAGCGCTCGCGCGCGGCCTCGTGGAAGGCCTTCTGCACCGGCGAGACGAGGTACTCGAGAATCGTGCGGGTGCCGAGATGGATTTCGCCGGCCACCTGCATGCCCGGCTGCAGCGCGTAGCGGCGGCCGTCGGCGACAAGCTCTTGGCTCGCGAGCTCGACCAGCGCGCGAAACGCGAGCGGCCCCATCGGGCGGTCGCGGCCTGAGAGCGCATCCGAGCGCGTATTCGGCGAAGGCGCCTCGGTCGCATCCGCGTTGATATGCAGGACGCGGCCTTGGATCA
>JAEKLK010000142.1 GCA_019509895.1 Betaproteobacteria bacterium
GGCTGCTGTGGGTGCACATGGTGCAGCACGAGCTACTGATGGTGGTTGCGGCGCCGCTGCTCGTCCTCGGCCGGCCGATGCAGGCCTTCGCGCACGTCGTGCCGCTGCGCCTGCCGCGATTCCTCGGCGATCCGCTGCTCGCCTTTGGCGTCCACGCGCTCGCCCTCTGGCTGTGGCATCTGCCGCCGCTCTTCGACGCGGCGCTCGCAGCCGAGGCCTGGCATTTCGTGCAGCATGCGAGCTTCCTCTCGAGCGCGCTGCTTTTCTGGTGGACGATCGCGGCGCGTGCCGATCTCGCGGCGCTCGCTTCGCTCTTCGGCACGATGGTCCATACCGGCGCGCTCGGCGCGCTGCTCGCCTTTGCGCGCACGCCGTGGTACGCGGGCTTCGCGCTGGACGATCAGCAGCTCGCCGGCGTCATCATGTGGGTGCCGGCCGGGCTCGCGTATCCGGCCGCGGCGCTCTTCATCACTTCACGATGGCTCCGGCGCTCCGCGGCCTGATCGTCGTGCTGGCGCTCGCCGGATGCGAGCGCCTGCCCGATCGCGAGCCGCTCACCGGCGGCGACCCGAAGCACGGTCGCAGCCTGATCCGCGAGTTCGGCTGCGGCTCGTGCCACCGCATTTCCGGCGTGCCGGGCGCCAACGCGAGCGTCGCGCCGCCGCTCGAGAAGCTGAAAAGCCGCGTCTATCTCGCCGGACGCTTCGCCAACACGCCGCAGAACCTGGTCGCGTGGATCCACGATCCGCGCGCCATGGACTCGCAGACGGCGATGCCGGCGGTCGGCGTGGACGAGCAGCAGGCGCGCGATATCGCGGCCTACCTCTACACGCGCTAGCTACGCCTCATGCCGGGCGAGCGCTAGAAGGTGATCTCGATGATCGACTTGATGACCCAGCGTTCGCTCGCGTCGGTCAGACCTCGTCCGATCCCGACGTTGACGTCGGAACGGCCGGCCTTGCCGTCCCAGGCGAGATACACGGTACGGCTTTGCTCTCCGCTCGGCAGCCGGTGCCGTAGCGGCCCGGCCTCGACGTAGTACTCGGCGCCGAAGTAGTTTCGCCCGAAGGCGCGATACGCCACTTTCGCCGATGGCGACCACATTACCGCGCTCCCGGAGCTTGGCTTCTCCAATGCGGGATTGGCGACGACATGCCAGCGCGCGCGCCGATAGCCGACGATCGGTATCAACTCGAGGTTCCAGTAGCTCTGCTCGTCGATGCGGTTGATCCGCGCCACTTCGACGTTGATTCCCCAGTACAGTCCTGCTTCCTCGTTGTGCGGGGCGATGTATTCGAGCTCCACCCGGTACCCCTCGGCCTTCGCGTGTTCCGTGGTGAATGCAAAGGGCAGCTGCAGGCTCAGTTCCCAGTTTGGATGGATGCCGTACGAGTACTCCGGCATGATCTGCAGCGGAGCGCTGGCGTTGCCCTTGTTGACGTGCGTCTCGAGCGTGTGCTGACGGTAGCTCGCGAGCTCGTCGGTAAACACCTTGATCTCGTTCGGAGGCGCCGCGCTTGCGCACGCGACTCCGCCGGTGAAGAGTGCGGCGACGATGCGGGGCGCCGTGCCTGCTGGCATGGCTGCCAAAGCTACATCAGGACCAACATCGCCGCGACCGCGATGCCCATGACTCCGGTCGCGAGCCAGCCGAGGCGCTTCAGGCGCTTGCGCGCGACGAACGACCCCATGGTCCGGCCGTCGGCCACCAGCACCATCATGATCACCATGATCGGCACCGACACGACGCCGTTGACGATCGCCGCCCAGACGAGCGCCTTGATGGAGTCGATGCCGGAGAGATCGATGAGCGCGCCAAGCGCGGTGGCGACCATGAGGATCGAGTAGAAGCCGCGCGCCTCGGCGAGCGAGAGCCCGAGGCCGATCGGCCAGCGGAAGGTCTCCGCCACCGCGTACGCCGCCGAGCCGGCGAGGATCGGCACCGCGAGAAGGCCCGTGCCGATGATGCCGGCGGCGAAGAGGGCGAACGCAGCCTCGCCGGCAAGCGGCCGCAGGGCCTGCGCGGCCTGCGCTGCGCTCTCGATGTTCGTCGCGCCGGCGGTGTGCAGCGTCGCCGCGGTCGTCAGCATGATGCAGAGCGCGATGCCGTTCGAAAAAATCATGCCGACGTAGGTGTCGATCTTGATGCGCCGCAAGTGCCGGCGCGCCTGCTCCGGCGCCTCGCGCAGCGGCTGATGGCCGGGCGTGCCGCGCTGCTCCTCCACCTCCTGCGACGCCTGCCAGAAGAAAAGGTAGGGGCTGATGGTCGTGCCGAGCACGGCGACCAGCATCGAGACGTAGTCCCTGTCGTGCAGGAGCGGCGGCACGAGCGTCTGCCTGAGCGCCGCGAGCGGCATGTGCACGAGGAACACCGTCGCCACATAAGCGAAGAGCGCGAGCGTCAGCAGCTTCAGGATCGGCGCGTAGCGCGGAAAGGGTACGAAGATCTGCAGCGTCAGCGACGTGAGCGCGAACATGACGATGTAGAGCGTGCTGTTGCCGCCGGCGACGAGCACCAGCGCATCGGCCATGGCGCCGAGGTCGGCGGCAATATTGAAGGTGTTGGCGAAAGCGAGCAGGCAGACGATCGTGTACAGCACCGGCCGCGGGAAGCGCTCTCGGATGTTCGCCGCGAGACCGTGCCCGGTGACGCGGCCGATGCGCGCGCTCACGAGCTGGATGCCAATCATGAGCGGCGTGGTGAAGAGCACCGACCAGACGAGGCCGTAGCCGTACTGCGCGCCGGCCTGCGAATAGGTGGCGATGCCGCTCGGGTCGTCATCCGCGGCGCCGGTGACGAAGCCCGGGCCGAGTTGCTTGAGCAGCGGGACGTGCGAGCGCTCTTCCTCGATCGACTCGCTCGTTTTGCCGACTTCGTTCATCGCGCGGAAGAATAAGCGGCGGGCCTTGCGCTTCTCTGACTAGGTCGTCACATTTGTCATAGGAGTCGCGCCGCATGTACGGCGTCCCCGATCGCGCCGCGGGACCGGCGCCTCGAAGGTGGCACTGATCAGAAGCGCTTGATCCCCGGCCGATAACGGGACCGACAGGCGGACCGGGGTGGCGACCAGGCAGTGCATCCGGCTGATCGCATTTGCAAAGCATGACAGGTGCAAATCGCCCGCTGCCCGATTGCCGATGCTACTTTCCGCTCGGTGTCGAGGAGCGAGGAGATCCCGGGCGGCGCAGCACCGCCGGCCGGACCCATCATGAAAGATCCGACGTCGCGGTCTTTCCTGTGCCCGTGCTGCACGACCCTGCTCTATTCGCTCGAGCCCGATGAGAAGTCGGGCCGCTGGCTGCCGAGCCGCGAGAGCCCGAACCTCCGGCATGACATGGATGGCCCCTTCATCCGCTGCCTGCGCTGCTCGAAACGCATCGGCATCGTGCTTAGCCCAGAGTACGCGGAAGAGCCGTTTTTCCTCTCCGCGGCACAGGACTGCCAGAAGATCGTCGCCGACTAGCGTAGTCGCGCAGCCGGGCGCTGCGTATCACCCGGCCGCCGCGCGCCCACGCCGGGGCTGGTGGTTCGGCTTGGCCTGTGCAAAAAAAGACCACCTCATGGGTGGTCCAATGTCCTCGGAGGAGGAGCTGTTGAGCGCCTTCATTTTTGGCGCGCCGGGACCCTCTGCATATCGCTGCGAGCGGCGAGATTGCGTCGCGCGTCGCGCGACGCGAAGTCACACGTGCTAGCCGCGCTGGCGAGCGCGTGTGATGGTCTTGTCGGCCATCACGCTCGCACGCAGCGTCCGTGAGCGATCGACGATGCGCCGGCTGATGATTTGCTCGGCGCGCAGCAGCGCACGGAGCGCGCGCGCCCGCGCGCGCATGCGCCGCGTCGCGAGACGCATCGCGCGGCTATCCCGGACCGTGTTGGCTGGCTGCGCTTTGCCTTTGGGCATCAAAAAAACCACCGCGCGCGGTGGCCGAATGGACAGCGGAGAAACGAGTCGACATTTTGCGCCGCCTGGCGGAGATTTCATATCGGGCCGCGAAGGGCGCCTTCGTAGGCGGGCGCCCTACATCTCGTGAAAAGAAAAGGCGCGGGCCGCGCCGCCGCGGCGACGCCGCCCGCGCCCGTGTGCGCGTTAGCGGGACGAACCGCCGCTTGCGCCGCCGGACGTTGCGCCGCCCGACGTTCCGCCGGTGCTGCCGCCGCCCATGCCGCCGGTCGTGCTGCCGGTGCTGCCGGTGCTAGAGCCGCTGCCCAGGCTGCCGGAGCCCGACGTGCCGCTGCCGCTCGAGCCGGTGCCGCTCGACGAGCCGCT
>JAEKLK010000143.1 GCA_019509895.1 Betaproteobacteria bacterium
AGGCGCAGCTGCGGATCGGCGGTCGCCAGGAGCGGGCGGTTGCGATCCTGGCGCACGCGCTCGTACAGGTCCTCGGGCTTCGCGCACAGGTAGATGACGGTACCGCGCGCGGCGAGCCGCCGGCGGTTCTCGTCCGCAAGCACCGCGCCGCCGCCGGTCGCGAGCACGATGCCTTCGAGCGCGGTGAGCTCCGCGAGCGTCTGGCTCTCGCGCGCGCGGAAGCCGTCCTCGCCCTCGATATCGAAGATCAGCGGCACCTTGACGCCGCAGCGTCGCTCGATCTCGTGGTCCGAATCGACGAAGCGCAGCTTGAGGCGCCGCGCGAGCAGGCGCCCGACGGTGGTCTTGCCGGCGCCCATCATGCCGACGAGGTAGAGGTTGCCCGGCCGGTTGCCCTGCGCTTTCATGACCGCATTGTAGGAACAAAAACGGCCGGGAGATCCCGGCCGTGGCAGTGATGCGGAGCGGCGATTAGCGGATGGTGAGGCGTTCGTTGACGATGCGCGGCGTGATGAAGATCAGGAGCTCGGTCTTCCCGGTGGCCGTGGAGTTGTTCTTGAAAAGCCAGCCGATGAGCGGCAGATCGCCGAGCAGCGGCACCTTCGTCGTATCGGTACGGTCGTTCTGCTCGTAGATGCCGCCGATCACCACCGTGCCGCCGTTCTCGACCAGTACCTCGGTCTTCACGTGCTTCGTGTTGATCTGCACGCCGAAGGTGGTCACCGGGCCGGGCTGGTCCTTGTTCACGTCGAGGGTCATGATGATGTTGCCCTCGGGCGTGATCTGCGGCTTCACCTTGAGCGCGAGGTTGGCCTTGCGGAAGGCGAGCGAGGTAGCGCCCGAAGAGGTCGCCTGCTGGTACGGGATCTCGGTGCCCTGCTCGATCAGCGCCTCGACCTGATCGGCGGTGAGCACGCGCGGGCTGGCGATGATCTTGCCCTTGCCGTCGGCCTCGAGCGCCGAGATCTCGAGGCTGAGGATACGGGTGGCGGCGGAGTTGAAGAGGATAAATGAAAGCTGACCGGCATTGAAACCATTCAGGCCGTTCGCCGGCAGGCTGGACTGCAGCCCGGGGCCGTTGAGCACTGGGGTGCCCTGGACGAGGCCGGCGAACTGCCCGGTATTGATCAGCTCGGCCCCGACCGCCAGGTTGCCGCCCTGCGCGGAGCGAGCGCTGCGGTCGTTGTAGCCGAGGCGCACGCCGAGGTTGCGGCTGAACGTTTCATTCGCCTCGACAATGCGCGCCTCGATCATCACCTGCCGCACCGGGACGTCGATCTTCGCGAGCAGGCGCCGCACCTCTTCCAGCCGGCTGGGCGTGTCCTGTACGAAGAGGGTGTTGGTGCGCGTGTCGACCACGGCACTGCCGCGCTTGGACAGGATGCGCTGCGCCGGGTCGGAGAGCAGCTTCTGCACGTCGGTCGCCTTCTGGTAGTTCATCTGGAAGGTTTCCGTGCGCGTCTGCTCGAGGTCGGAGATCTGCTGTTGCGCCTCGAGCGCCAGCTTCTCGCGGGTGGCTAGCTCGTCGCGCGGGGCGATCCAGATCACGTTGCCGCTCCGGCGGCTGTCGAGGCCGCGGGTCTGCAGGATGATGTCGAGCGCCTGGTCCCACGGCACGTCCTTCAGGCGCAGCGTGATGTTGCCGGCCACGGTGTCGCTGGTGATGATGTTGAGGTCGGTGAAGTCGGCAATCACGTTCAGCACGGCGCGCACTTCCACGTTCTGGAAGTTGAGCGAGAGTTTCTCGCCGGTGTAGCGGCCGCGCTGCGAGGCGCGCGACGGGTCGGGCGACACTGGCTTCACTTCGAGCACAAACTGGGTGTCCGACTGATACGCCGTGTGCTCCCACTGTCCCTTCGGCTCGATCACCATGCGCACGTTCTCGCCCTGCTGGAAGGTGCTGACGGTGTTGACCGGCGTGCCGAAGTCCACCACATCGAGGCGCCGGCGCAGGTTGTCGGGCAGCGCGGTGCGCAGGAACTCGACGATGATGTTCTGGCCCTGCTGGCGAATATCGATGCCGGTGGTGGTATCGGAAAGGTCGACCACGATGCGCCCTTCGCCCGAGCGGCCGCGCCGGAAATCGACGTCGCGGATGGCGTGCTTGGTGTCGGGGCGGCCATCGGCGAAACGCGCCGCCTGACCGCCGGGCGCGGTCTGGCTGACCGTTGCCTCGGAGAGTGTGATCAGCATGTCGCGGCCTTCGATGCTCGCTTCATGCATGACCGGGCGCCGCAGGTTGAGCACCAGACGCGTGCGGTCGGTGCCCTGAACGACGTTCATGCTGCGCAGCTCGCCCTGGCTGATGTCCTGCGCCGAGCGGCCGAGGCCGTTGGCGGTATTCGGAAAGTCGAAGGCGATGCGCGGCGGATTCGAGACGGCGAAATTCGGCGGCACGTTGCCGAGCGGCTCCTTGGTGGTGACGCGCACGACCGTCTTGCCGCCCTGCTGGCTGACGTCGAACGCTTCGATGGTATTGCCTTGCGCGGCGACCAGGCCGATGCCCAGGAGCCAGAGGAGCGATGCGTACAGAAGCGTCTTGGTTTTCATTTTTGTGCCTCCACGGAGTACGGCGGCGCTAAAGCAGGGTGCGCGCTCTCATTTTTGCGCCTCGACCAGCTGCAGGGCGCTGTTGCGCTCGACCCATTCGCCGCCGCTGTCCTGCACCAGCTCCTTCAGCTTGATCTGTCCTTCGTCGATGGTCGTGATCACGCCGAAGTTCTGGCCCATGTAGTTGCCCTTGCGGACGCGGTAGAGGTTGGGTCCCGCCTTGACGAGCGCGAAGGTCTCCTTCTGCTGCGAGATGGTGCCGAGCATCTGGATCGACTCCAGCGGGAATGCCTCGAGCGGCTCCTTGACGCGTTTCTCGTGCTCGGCGAGCTTGCTCTGGCTGCCCGACGGGCGCGTGTTCTGCGCGACCTCGATGCGCTCGGAACGGAACGGGTCGATCTGCCCTTCGGCGGTATAGGGCACCGGCTCATAGGGCTTCACCTGCGGCAGCGGCGGCACCTGACCGCGGAAGTCCTTGGTGAGCTGCGCGAGCTCCTGCTTGAGGTCGCGGTGCTCTTCGCCACCGCAGGCGGCAAGCGCAAGCACCAGCGAGCTGATGCCGACCCTGAGGACGCGGTTCATTTCTTCGCCGCCCCTTTCTTCGCCGCGCTCGCCTTGCGCTGCGCGGCGAGCTCCTCGTCGTCGAGATAGCGGAAAGTGCGCGCCGTGGCGTCCAGTGCCAGCTGGTTATCCTTGCCGGCGGTGATGGTCACGTCGTTCAGCGTGACGATGCGCGGCAGCTGGCCGACGTCGCTCGCGAAGGCGCCCATGTCGTGATAGGTGCCGACCACCTTCACGGAAATCGGGCGCTCGGCGTAGAAATCGCGAGTGATCTCCGAGGGCGCCGGCCGGAACAGCTCGAACTGCAGTCCGCGCCCGAGGCCCGCCTGGTTAATGTCGACCAGCAGCGCGTCCATCTGCGAGCGGTTGGGCAGCTGGCGAAGCAGCGCGCCGAACTGCGTATCGATCTCGCGCAGCTGCTGCCGATGCAGGTCGAGGTTGATCGCCTGCTTTTTCTTGTTGAGGTATTCCTGCTTGAGCTTGCTCTCCTGATTGCGCATCTGCTCGAGCTCGTCGATCTGGCCGGCGGTGTCGGCGAAATAGCCGGCCACCGGGATGGCCACCAGAATGGCGAGCAGCACCACCGCCTTGGGCGCCGCGTGCCAGGTCCCCGGATCCTTCCAGTTGGTGCGCTTGAATTCGTCGATGAAGGCGTTGAAGTTGACGGCCATGGCTAGCCTTTCTTCGCGGCCGGCGCCGGTGCGCCCGCAGGGGCGGCAACCGCATCGCTCGGGGCCCGCTTGAGCGACATGAACATGGTGAACTCCGATACGCGGCGCTTGTCGAGCGGCGCCGACTTTACTTCGATCAGCTCGGGATCGCCGAGCCAGCGCGACGCCTCGATATTGCGCATCAGCGTCGAGACGCGGGCATTCGACTGCGCGTAGCCGAGCAGCTGTACCCGCATGCCCTTCTGGATGATCGACCTGAGGAAAACGCCTTCGGGCATCTGTTTCACCAGCTCATCGAGCAGGTGCACCGTCTGGGCGCGGTCGGCCTGCAGCGTCTCGATGATCTGCTTGCGCGCGAGGAGCGCCTGGATCTCGTCTTTCAGCTTGTTGATCTCGGCGATTTCCTGATCGAGCTTGCCGATCTCGCTTTTCAGGAACTGGTTGCGACCCAGCTGGTTGCTGATCTGCTCGGTGGCGAAGTGCCGCTTCGCGCGCTTGCGCCGCTCGGCGCGGTGCGGCAGCAGGTTGATGCGTGCGGCGTTCATTGGGGGTCGAATCTCCTCATGGCGAGCCCGCAGGCGACGATGAGCGAGGGCGCGTCGGCCATGAGACGCTTGAGCTGCACCCGCGGCGATGTCTGCATCTGGGCGAACGGGTTGGCGACGCTCGTCGGCACCTGCGTACGCGTGTTGACCACCTCGTCGAGCCCCGGAATCACGGCGGAGCCGCCGGCCAGCAGGATGTGCTCGACGCTGTGGTACTGAGTGGAGGTGAAGAAGAACTGCAGCGCGCGCTGAATCTCGCCGGCGAGGTTTTCCATGAACGGCCGCAGCACCTCCGCGTCGAAGTCCTCCGGCAGGCCGCCGGAGCGCTTGGCGTTTTCCGCTTCCTCCGCGCTCATGCCGTAGCGCGTGACGATTTCCTGGGTCAGCTGGTTGCCGCCGAATGCCTGCTCGCGCGCGTAGACGGACTGATCATTTCTGAGCACCGTCACATTCATGACGTTCGCACCGACATCGACCACGGCGATGTTCTGATCGTTACCGCCAGCGGGCAGCGCCTGCACCACGAGCGACAGCGCGGTCTGCTGCGCGAAGGACTCCACATCCATGACCAGCGCCTTGAGGCCCGCGGACTCGGCGACCGCGACACGGTCCTCGACCTTCTCCTTGCGCGTGGCGGCGATCATCACTTCCTGCTCCTCCGGGGTTGCGGCCGAGGGGCCGACCACCTGGAAGTCGAGATTCACTTCTTCGAGCGCGAATGGAATGTACTGGTTGGCTTCGCTCTCGACCTGGACTTCGAGTTCTTCTTCGCGCAGCGTGGCCGGAACGACGATCTTCTTCGTGATCACCGCACCGGTCGGCACCGCCATGGCCACGTGCTTGGTGCGGGTGCCAAGCCGCTTGTGCGCGCGGCGCACTGCGTCGGTCACGGCTTCCAGGTTATTTATATTGCCGTCCACCACCGCGTCGCGCGCCAGCGGTTCGATGGCGTAGCGCTCGACTCGATAGGTGCCCTTGCCGGCGTCGACAATCTCGAGCATCTTCACCGAAGAAGAACTGATATCCAATCCAAACAACGGCGGCGCCTTGGGCGTGAAGAGGTCGAATTGCATTCTTAATTCCCCTTTGCGTCTCGAAACTTAGCCGCGATACGTAGAATTGGCGTTAAATGCTAGCAACAACCCCTGCAGGTGTCTAGTTAATTAATGGACGAGATGAGCGCGCTATGATCGACTCCCCGTCGAGCGCCAGCATGCGCGGCTGGCGAGGGTCCAACTTCCCAATGTGGCTTCGGTTTCTTGGCTTTCCGGCGGCCTTGCTCGCGGGCTCGGTGGCGGCCGCCGTCCTCATCCTTGGACTGCTTGTCGTTCTTGCCTACCCGAACCTGCCGGAGCTCGGCGCGCTGACGGCGTACCAGCCGAAGGTTCCGCTTCGCATCTACACGGCCGAGGGCACGCTCATCGGCGAATTCGGCGAGGAGCGGCGCGCCGTTGTATCGATCGACGAAGTGCCGCCGCAGCTCAAGCACGCCATCATCGCTGCGGAAGACGAGCGCTTTTACCAGCATCCGGGAATCGACTACATCGGCGTCCTGCGTGCGGCCTACGCCAACCTGGTCGCCGGCGGACGGCGCCAGGGCGCGAGCACCATCACCATGCAGGTGGCGCGCAACTTTTTCCTCTCCTCCGAGAAGACGCTCACCCGCAAGCTGTACGAGGCACTGCTCGCCTTCAAGATCGAGCACAGCCTCAACAAGGAGCAAATCCTCGAGCTGTACGTCAACCAGATTTATCTGGGCCAGCGCGCCTATGGCTTCGGGGCTGCGTCGCAGATTTATTTCGGTAAGGCGCTAAACCAGCTGAGCCTCGGCGAGATCGCCATGCTCGCCGGCCTGCCGAAAGCACCCTCGCTCTACAACCCGATCGCCAACCCGCAGCGCGCCAAGCAGCGCCAGCAGTACGTGCTTCGGCGCATGACCGAGCTCGGCTACATTACTGCACCGCAATATGAGGAGGCTTTCAAAGCTCCGCTGCGAGCTAGGCGAGAAGTGAGCGAATACTCAATTCATACCGAATACGTCGCCGAGATGGTCCGCCAGGCACTCGCCGAGCATTACCCGGAAGAGGTATATACGCGCGGCTTTCGCGTGTACACCACCATTCGCAAGGCCGACCAGGAAGCGGCCTACGAAGCGGTGCGCAAGGGCGTTCTCGAATACGACCGGCGCCAGGGCTACCGCGGTCCCGAGGGTTACGTCGAGCTGCGGCCCGATATCGCCGAGGACGAGTACGACGATGTGCTTGCCGAGCACCCGGACAGCGACGATCTGCTGGCGGCCGTGGTGCTCTCCGCCGACACGAAGCAGGTCGAGATCGCTTTACGCACCGGCGAAAAAATGACGCTCAGCGGCGAGGGATTGCGCTTCGCCGCGCGCTCGCTCGAAGCCAAGACCGCGACACAAAAGCGCATCCGTCGCGGCTCCATCATCCGCGTGCAGCACGAGGGCAAGAGCTGGCACATCGTGCAACTGCCGGAGGTCGAGTCCGCTTTCGTCGCGCTCGATCCGCGCGACGGCGCAATCCGCGCGCTGGTCGGCGGGTTCGACTTCTCGCGCACCAAGTTCAACCACGTCATCCAGGCATGGCGCCAGCCCGGCTCGGCCTTCAAGCCTTTCATCTATTCGGCCGCGCTCGAGAAAGGCTTTACGCCGGCTACCGTCATTCCGGATGAGCCGGTGGTACTGGAGGCGGAGGAGACCGGCAGCCAGCGCTGGGAGCCGAAGAATTACGACGGCAAGTTCGAGGGACCGATGCGACTGCGCACGGCGCTCGCCAAATCAAAGAACATGGTGTCGATCCGCATCCTCGATGCAATCGGCCCGAAGTACGCGCAGGAATACGTGACGCGCTTCGGCTTCGACCCGGAGCGCCATCCGCCCTATCTCACCATGGCGCTCGGTGCCGGGTCGGTGACCATGTGGCAGCTGGCGCGCGCCTACTCGGTGTTCGCCAATGGCGGGTACCAGATACAGCCGTACTTCATCCACAAGATCGTCGATGATCGCGGCAACGTCCTGGCGCTCGCCGACCCGCGCCGCGCGGGCGACGAGTCGCTGCGCGTCATCGATGTGCGCAACGCCTTCATCATGGACAATATGATGCAGGACGTGACTCGCGTCGGTACTGCCGCGCGCGCCGCGCGCCTGGGGCGCAGCGACATCGCCGGCAAGACCGGCACGACGAACGAATTCGTCGACGCCTGGTTCGCCGGCTACCAGCCTGCCCTGGTCGGCATCTCGTGGGTCGGCTTCGATCAGCCCAAGACGCTCGGCAAGAACCAGACCGGTGGCGTGGTGGCACTGCCGATTTGGGTGTCCTATATGGAGCGCGCGCTCAAGGACACTCCTGACATGCCGCGCGAGATGCCGCCTGGAGTCGTGGTGGTGCCGACCGGCCCCTTCGCGGCCGGCGGCGAAACGCGCCCGGTGCCAGAATTCTTCTACAAGGAAGCGGTGCCGCCGCCGGAGGTATTGCGGCCACCGCTGGTGACGCCAGTGCCGCC
>JAEKLK010000144.1 GCA_019509895.1 Betaproteobacteria bacterium
AGTCGAAGTCCACGTACTGGACGAGGTCACCTTGCTGCACGCCGTTCACCACGGTGACGTTCTTGTGCTGGTGGCGATAGTCCTCGGCGGGCTCGACGACACGCACCGCGGCGTAGCCGCGCTCGAGGAACGAAAGGTGGTCGCTGCCCCGCAGGAAGCGGTCGGGACGCGCAATGAGCCGCACGCTCATGCCAGCGACATAGCGCTCGGCCGTGTCCTTGAGATAGCGGCCGAGCTCGTGCGTTGGCGTGTCGTCTTCGCCGCCCGAGCGCGCGATTTGCTCGAGCTCCGGCGACTTGCTGTTGATCAGCGCGGGCAGCCCGTTCGCGAAGAGCCGCACCTCGCCGTCGTGTCGCTGGCCGTCCGCGCCGGTCGGGCTGCCGATGATGTCGTTCGAGATCATGCCGGCGATGTTCAATCCCTTCTTTTTCGCCTCCTCGGCCCAGTGCGCAGACCCGAGCAGGCCCTGCTCCTCGCCCGCCACCGCCATGAAGACGAGCGTCGCGTCATAATGCTGAAAGGCCATGGCGCAGGCCATCTCCATCACCGCGGCCACGCCCGAGGCGTCATCGTTCGCGCCCGGCGCCGCGCTCTGCGCATCCATCACGTCGGTGGGCACGGAGTCGTAATGGCCGCTCACCACGTAGATGCGGTTCGCCGCCTGCGGCTGCGTTCCCGTGAGCGTCGCGACGATGTTCACGATCTCGACCGGCTGCGGCACGCGGCGCGCGGGCGGCTGGGTGAACGAATCGAGCTCGACCCGCAGGCGGCCGCCGGCGGCACGCGAGCATTGGTCGAGCTCGGCCTTGATCCAGCGGCGCGCGGCGCCGATGCCGACGCTGTCGGAATCGGTGCGCGAGAGCGTGTGGCGGGTATGGAACGAGACGAGCTTGCGAACGCGCGCCTCGATGCTCGAGGCGCTGATCGCCAAGAGGATGCCGTCGACTTGCGCGTTGCGCGCCGGCGCCTGCGCCGCCGCCGGCAGGGCCAGCGCCAGCGCCGCCGCCGCGACGCTAGCCTTCATGCGGGCTGGCGGGCTGCCGGCCGAGCGCCGCGGCGCCGTGCTGCTTGGGACGCAGCCGGCGATCCAGTGCATCCAGATAGGTGTAGATCACTGGGACCACGACCAGCGTCAGCAGCGTGGAGGTGATCACCCCGCCGATGATCGCGCGGCCCATCGGCGCCTGCTGCTCGGCGCCTTCGCCGAGGCCGAGCGCGAGCGGCAGCATGCCGAAGATCATCGCCGTGGTGGTCATCAGGATCGGGCGCAGGCGGATCTGGCCGGCAGCAAGCAGCGCCTCGTCGCGGCTCAAGCCGCGGCGCTGGCCCTGGTTGGCGAAGTCGACCAGCAGGATGGCGTTCTTGGTGACGAGGCCCATGAGGAACACCAGGCCGATCATCGAGAAAATGTTGAGCGTCGTGCCGGTGAAGAGCAGCGCCAGCATCACGCCGACGATCGAGAGCGGCAGCGACGCCATGATGGCGAGCGGCTGCACGAAGCTGCCGAACTGCGAGGCGAGCACGATGTAGATGAAGATGACCGCCATGGCGAGCGCGCCGAGGATCGCCTTGTTCACCTCGTCCTGGTCCTGGATCTGGCCGCCGATGTCGAAGCGCAGTCCGGGCGGCAGCGGATAGCTCTTCACCAGCGCCTTCACGTCCTCGCCGGCGTCGCCGGCGGCGCGGCCGTGCACGTTGGCCCAGAGGCCGATGCGGCGCTGAAGGTCCTGCCGGCGGATGTTCTCCGGATTGAAGGTGCGCTCGATGGTCGCGATCGAGCGCAGCGGTATCACTTCCGGCGTGCCATCGGCCAGCGCGCGGCCGGTGGCGATGTTCAGGTTGGCGACGTCCTCGAGCGTCGTGCGGGCGGCGCGCGGCAGCTGCGTGATCACCTCGTAGTTCTGGCCGTCGGGCGCGAGCCAGTAGCCGGAGTTCTCGCCGCCGATAAAGGCACGCAGCGTCACGCCGAGCTGGGCGTGGGTGATGCCGGCCTCGGCGGCGAGCTCCGGCTTCAGGCGTATCGAGAGCGCGGGTGTACCTTCCTTGAGCGAGATCTCGACGTCGGTGATGCCGCGGATCGCCGCCACCTTCTGCTTGAAGTCGCCGATCACGCGCTGCATCTCGGCATCGTCGTTGCCGAGCAGCGCCACGTAGATCGGCGGATTCCAGCCGACGCGCAGCTCGATGCCCGGCGTTGCGGCGAGGCGATTGCGGATCGCCTGCTCGAGGTCCTTCTGCGAGAGCTTGCGCTCGCTGCGCGGGACGAGCTTCAGGTTGATGCGCGCGGTGTTCTTGCCGCCCTCGGTGCCGATCGAAGTGTCGATCACTTCGATCTCCTTGAAGCCGCGCAGGGCGTCTTCCACCCGCTGCACCCGCTCGTCGGCGTACTCGAGGCTCGCGCCCACCGGCAGCGTCAGGCGCAGGCTGGTGAAGCTCTCGTCGGCCTGCGGCAGCATCTCCGTGCCGACGATCTTCGCAAGCGGCACGGCGACCGCGAGGCTGGCGAGCGCGATGCTGATCGTCGCGACACGGTGCGCGAGCGCCGCGCGCAGCAGCCGGTCGTAGAGCTCGTGCGTACGCTCGAGCAGCACGTCGAAGCGCCGCACCAGGCCGCCGACCACCGGCAGGTTGCGCGCGCCTTCCGGCGGGTCGCGCCAAATGGCGGAGAGCATGGGGTCGAGCGTGAAAGAGACGAAGAGCGAGACCATCACTGCCGCCGCGACGGTGATGCCGAAGGCGAAGAAGAACTTGCCGACGATGCCGCTCATGAAGGCGATCGGCACGAACACCGCGACGATCGAGAAGGTGGTGGCGAGCACCGCGAGGCCGATCTCCTCGGTGCCTTCGCGCGCCGCGGCGTAGTGGTTCTTGCCCATGTGGATGTGGCGCACGATGTTCTCGCGCACCACGATGGCATCGTCGATGAGAAGGCCGATGCAAAGCGAGAGCGCCATCAGCGTCATGTAGTTCAGCGTGAAGCCGAACGCGTACAGCGCGACGAAGGTGGCGATCACCGAAATGGGCAGCGCGAGTCCGGTGATGATGGTGCTGCGCCAGGAGCCGAGGAACAGGAACACGATCAGCACGGTGAGCAGGGCGCCCTCGATGATCGTGTGCTTCACGTTGTCGGCCGAGCGCTGCACGAAATCAGAGCTGGCGCGCAGGAGCCGCAGCTCGACGCCCGGCGGCAGCTGCTTCGCAACCTCGGCGGCGGCGCGCTTCAGCGCCTCGCCGACCTCGACGATGTTGGCGTCCTGCGCCTTGAATACCTGAAAGCTCACCGCCGGCGCGCCGTTGATGCGCGCAAGGCTCACGCGCTCGCGCTCCCCGTCGATCACCTCGCCGATCTGCGAAAGGAGGATCGGCACGCCGTTCTTGCGCATGACGATGATGCGGCCGAAGTCCCTGGGCGAGCCGATGCGGCCGTCGACCCGCACGATGGCCTCGGCGCTCTTGCTGGTCACCGTGCCGACCGGCACGGCGATGTTCGCCGCCTTGAGCGCGCTCACCACCTGGTCGACGGTGAGCCCCAGCGCCGTGAGGCGCGCGGCGTCGACGCGTACCTGGATCTGGCGCGTCACCGTGCCGCCGAGCGCCACGCGGCCGACGCCGTTCACGCGCTCGAGGCCTTTCTGCACCACCTGCTCGGCGAGGCGCGTCAGCTCGCGCGCCGCGACGTTTTCTCCCACCAGCCCGTAGAAGGCGACCGGCTCGTCATTCTCGTCCCCGCCGCGCTGCACGACCGGATCTTTTACGTCGCGCGGAAAGCTCGCGCGGATCTGCGCCACCTTGTCGCGCGTCTCCTGCAGGACGCGGTCCTGATCGACGTTCAGGCGGAACTCGATCCAGGTCCAGCCGAAGCCTTCGTAGGAGGCCGAAAGCAGCCGCTTCACGCCCGCGACCTGGTTCACCGCGTTTTCGATCGGCTTCGCGACATCGTTCTCGACTTGCTCGGGCGAGGCGCCCGGATAGTCGACCTTGACCGCGACGAACGGCGGCCGCACGTCCGGCATCGCCTCCACGCGCAGGCGCTGGTAGGAGAAGATGCCCAGAACGGTGAGCGCCACCATCACCATCGTGGCGAACACCGGATGGCTGATCGCGACGCGCGTCATCCACATGGCGCTAGCCCGGGTTCGGTGGTGTCGTCTCGACCGTGCGCGCGCCGCCGTCGCGTCGCAGCAGGGCCGGCTGGCCATGCTGCAGGTTGTCGAACTTGGTGGCGATCACGTCGTCGGTCGGCTGCAGGCC